>JAISJJ010000068.1 GCA_031261585.1 Oscillospiraceae bacterium | reverse complement strand
CGCTGAACAGTGCGGCAGAGCGGTTGTTTGACCGTGAAAACCGCGTCGTAAAGTTGTTCGACCCACCGTTCGACGGCGCGAAAAATCCCGGGTATATCAAGGGTTACGCGCGGGGATTTCGCGAGAACGGCGGGCAGTACACCCACGCCGCCGTGTGGCTCGCGCTCGCGCAGCTAGAGCGCGGCGACGCGCGCGGCGGGTTGGACACGCTGCTCGCGCTGTTGCCGTCCGAGCGCGGCGACGCATACCGAGCCGAGCCGTATGTCCTCGCCGCCGATGTTTACGCGAACCCCGAACACGTCGGGCGCGGCGGGTGGAGCTGGTACACGGGCGCGGCGGGGTGGTACCTGCGCGCGGTAGTCGAGGGGTTGTTCGGCGTAACGGTGCGCGGCGGCGAGGTGACGGCGGTGTCGCGTGTGCCGCAAGGATTCGGGAGTTTTCGGGTAACGCTGAAAATCGGCGGGAAGATGGTTGTGATAACGGAAAACGGAGAGACGGCAGATGACAATTGAAAATTGACAATGCGAATCACGAGTTGAACACTAATGCAGACCAAAACAGGGCGACCACACAGGGTCGCCCCTACACAAACCGCGACAGTGAGCGGGAACCAAGACCTATAAACGCGCCGCAGTGCGGCAGCGAAACGAGCCGCAGTGTCTTTTAATGTGACGTGACGCATTTTTCTCGCCATAGCGACGCAGGAACTGTCGGTTTTGGAGTGATTCGCCCCGAACTCCGCTGAATCTGCCGTCCTCGGTTAAAGGAAGCCGCGGGATTGCCCACCCTCGCCGCCGCTGCCGTTCTCGCGTCTCAC
Organism: Oscillospiraceae bacterium; assembly: GCA_031261585.1. Classification (GTDB taxonomy): domain Bacteria; phylum Bacillota; class Clostridia; order Oscillospirales; family Oscillospiraceae; genus JAIRRO01. The sequence goes on along the minus strand of JAISJJ010000068.1, from coordinate 12,680 downwards.
GGAAGCGAGAAGGGCGCGGTGTAACCAACGAGCTTTGGTTACTTTCTCTCGACAGAAAGTAACGCCGCGCGGCGAGCGCGGACAAACTATCGAAACACAGAGCATCGTCTGCGGTGAAACCGCAAGATGAATCGGAAATCAGGGGGATTCTTCGCAGGCTCAGAATGACAGCGAATAGCAAGTCGCGCGCATGAGATTCTTCGCTTCGCTCTGAATGACTGTGCAAGGTACGAGATGAATCGGCAATGGGGGGGATTCTTCGCTTCGCTCAGAATGACAGGCGGGTACGCAAAAACAACAGACTTGGACACAATAACAACAAGCGGGGACGCGAAACAACATCGCGAGACTGCATCGTTTACCCGAAATTAAAAATAATCGCTAATTTCATCATATTTTAACAAAATTTCTCTTTCGATTTAGTATTTGTTGTGATATACTGACCTCATAAGGCTTAAACAAACTCAAAAGTCGGGGGTGAACATGGAAAAATCAACGGTTGTCAACCTCGCGCCGCGCGTCAGACTGACGCACGTGCAGACGAAGCGTTTCAAAACGGCGTTCGCGCAGGTGTACGTCACCACGCCGCTGAGACGCGAGAATTACGCCGCGATAAGCGTGTTGCAGCGCGTACTGCAACGCGGCACGGTGCGGCTTGGCGATCTCACGGCGTTGCAAAATGAGATGGACGACATGTACGGCGCGTCGCTGAACAGCGGAGAGATCAATTTCGGGGAGTCGCGCAGCGTTTTCATCGGCGCGAGCTACGTCGACGACGACATCGTGGGCGACAGGACGCAGACCGCGCGCGTGTTCGCCCTGCTCGGCGAGTTGATCACGTCGCCCGCCACGGACGGCGGCGTATTCCGCGCGGATTACGTCGAGACGGAGAAAGCGAACGTCATTCAGGCGGAGCGCGCCGTCGTCATCAACAAGCCAACTTACGCGTCGCATGAGTTCAACAAGCGCATGTTCGACACCGAGGAGTTCGGCGCGTACATCATCGAGGACGAGGTGAACGCGATAACGCCCGAGAACCTGTACGCGCAGTACCGCAAGTGGCTCGGCTCGGCGCAGATCGACCTCGTGTACTGCGGCGCGTCGGAGATTGAGGACATCGAGATCGCCGCGAAAACGGCGTTCGCGACGCTGTTCGACGGTGTGCCGCCGAATGAACTGTACACTCAGGTGCTGACCGAGCCGCCGCACGGGGAGCCGCGCGTGTTTGAGGAGAGCGCGCCCGACGCGGAGCAGAGTGTACTGCTCATGGGCTACCGTCTCGGCAAGACGATGCTCACGCTCAACTACGCCGCGCTCGAAATGTTCTCGCAGATACTGGCGGGTACCGCGTCGAGCAAGCTGTTCCGCAACGTGCGCGAGAAGTTGCACCTGTGTTACAGCATCAGCGCGGGTCACCACATCAACAAAGGCACCATGCGCGTGATGACGGCGATCGACGGTGTGAACCGCGACGCTGTGCGCGCTGAGATTCTCGCGCAGATTGACGATATGGCGCGCGGCGAGATAACGGACGAGGAGTTGCAGACCGCGAAGCGCACGTACATCACGGAGCTTCAAACGCTGCTCGAATCGGCGGGCGGTATTGCCGTAATGCATATCAACCACATGATGCGGCGCGGACTGTCCCTGTCACCCGAGGAATTTGCGGGTCTTGTCGAGACGGTGACGCGCGAGGAGGTCGTCGAGATCGCGCAAAGTCTCGTGTTCGACACGGAATTTTTCCTGAGCGGAAAGGGGGGCGCGCAATGAAGCTGACCACCTACGAATCCCTGCGCGAACAGGTTTACTACGACAAACTCGACAGCGGTATGCCTGTATTCGTGTTCCGCAAGCCCGATTTCATCAAAAAATACGCGGTTATCTTCGTCAACGTCGGCGGTTCCGTGCGCGGGTACAAAATCGGCTCGCAGGAGTTCTCGGCACCCGCGGGCGCGGCGCACTATCTGGAACATCTGATGTTCAACGCTGAGAGCGGCGACAACAAGCTCGACGTGTTCTCGCAGAACGGCGCGGAGCCGAACGGCAGCACGGACATCTCGTTCACGAATTATCATTTCAGTTGTGTCGACCGTTTTCACGAGAATCTCGCTCATCTTTGTGATATCGTGTCGTCGCCGCACATCACGGACGAGGCGGTCGAAAAGGAGCGTCCCATCATCACGCAGGAGATGTTGACGAGCCGTGACAGCCCCGCGTTTCTCGGTCGTCAGGGTCTGCTCGGACTGCTGAACGTCGGCTCGGAACACCTCGACCCGATCATCGGAACGCCCGAGTCGTTGCCCGAGATCACCGCCGAGACGTTGCGCGACCTGCACCGAGGATTCTACGCGCCCGCGAACATGGCTCTCGCCGTGGCGGGAGATGTCGACCCCGACGAGGTGTTCGAGACGGCGCGGCGTTGCATCACGCACGTGTACACTCAACCCGCGACGCGCATCGAACCGACCGTGTTTCCCGCGAATCCGACCGAGCAGCGCGGCAAGGCGACGAGCGGTACGCCGATCCCGATATTCATGCTCGGCTCGGCGACACCCGCGTATCCGTCGGGTGAGGAGCGCGTGCGGGAGGAGACGTTGAGCGGAATTGCGTTGGGGTATCTCGTGAAATCGGGCGAGGAGCAGATGATGGCGCGGTTGTACGCCGAGGGTAAGGTGCTCGGCATCGCGCCGACGACTGAGCGCACGGCGACGCAGCGCGTCACCACGATTCTCGGACTTGCGCCAGACCCCGAGGTAGTGTTCGCCGAGATATCGGCGGAGATCGCGAAAATCGCGGCAAACGGTGTCGACGAGCGGACGATCAGCCGAATAAAAAAGGCGGTGCGCGGGCAGACGCTGATGGGGTTTGACAGCTTCTCAACGCTCTGCAACATAGTGGCGAGTTGGAAACTCGTTGGATACGACGGGTTGAAAGCTCAGTTGCTGTACGAGGACGTGACCGCCGACGAGATATCGGAATACCTCAGCCGCGCGTTCGCGCCCGAAAAACTCGCGATGTTCACGGTGGAACCCGCAATGCAGCTGCCGTTCCCGTTCACAATGCCGCAATAGGAGACAGTAATGGACACCTTGATAAGTTTCCCGCTGCTCGGCGGCGGCACGTTCAACCTGCCGAGGTCGATATCAATTTTCGGCTTTGAGATATACATCTACGGGCTGATCATCGCGCTCGGCTACGGGCTTGCCGCGCTGTATCTGTACCGCCGCCGCGACGCGTTCGGGTTGAAGAGCGAAAACGTGCTCGACATCATCATGTGCGCGGTGCTGGCGGGTATCGTCGGCGCGCGGCTGTACTACGTCGCGTTCGCGTGGAAAGACGAGTTCGCGGGCAAGGGGTTCCTGAACCTCATCAATGTGCGGCAGGGCGGACTCGCGATATATGGCGGACTACTCGGCTCGACGCTCGCCGTGTTCATCTATACGCGCATCAAGAAAATCAACTTTTTGCGGACACTTGACGCGGTGGCGGTACCCGTGATGATAGGGCAGGCGATCGGGCGGTGGGGAAACCTGTTTAACCGCGAGGCGTACGGCTCGGAGACGACGCTGCCGTGGCGCATGGGGCTGCACTATCCGAGCGGCGCGGAGATATACGTCCACCCGACGTTCCTGTACGACTCGCTGTGGAACATCATCGGTGCGGTCGCCCTGCACATCTACGCGAAACGCGCAAAATTGCGCCCGAACGGACAGCTCTTTCTGCTGTACGTACTGTGGTACGGACTGGGGCGCGTGTGGATCGAGGGGTTGCGCACGGATAGTCTCATGCTCGGCAGTCTGCGCGTCTCGCAACTGCTTGCGGGGGTGTGCATCGTCGGCGCGGCGTGCGCGCTCGTGTTCCTGAAACTGCGCAAAATACCTGAAATCGCAACAGTCGGCAACCGTTCCGAGAACTCGGAAGAACATTCCGACGAGGATTCGGACGAGTAAATATTGCAACACAAAACATCAAAAAAGGAGAACACTAACATGGCAGACTTTGACAAAATCTTTGCAAAGGCGAAAGAGATCGCGGAGATCGTGGCGGACGCGTCCGTCGAACTGTACAGAACCGCAGAGGAAAAGACAAAACTCGTGGCGCGCATCACGAAGCTGAAAGCTGAGATCGCGGGCGAGAAAGTCAATATCCGCAAGCTGTATTCGGAGATCGGCAAGAAGTACTACGCGTCACGTATCGCGGAATTGGACGGCGGTGAGCCGCAGGCGGTCGACGCGGACTTCGAGGTCGAGGAGGTCAAGGCGCACTACGCGAACATCGTCCTCAAAACCGAGGAGATCGAGGCACTCAAAGTCACAAAGTACGTCACGGAGGACGACATCGACATCGAGATCGTGATCACCCCGACAGACGACGACGATGACGACGATGCGGACGACACAGATGACGAGGTCTGATCCGCTCGAAAAACTGCAAAAATGCCTTGAAGCGGTGCGCTCGCGGACGGATTTTCGTCCGCGAGCCGCGCTCGTTCTCGGTTCGGGTCTCGGCGCGTTCGCGGACGAGATAAACGCAGTAGCCGCCGTGGATTACGCGGACATACCCGAATTTCCGCGCAGTACCGTTCAGGGACACCGCGGACGGTTCGTGTTCGGCGAGATCGGTGGCACACCGACCGTCGTCATGCAGGGCAGTGTGCATTATTACGAGGGGTACGGCGTGTCGGACGTCGTACTGCCGATTCGGCTCATGGGATTGCTCGGCGCGGAGACGCTGATCTTGACGAACGCGTCAGGCGGCATAAACCCGCTGTTCTCGGCGGGCGATCTGTGCCTGATCGACGACCACATACTGTACGGTGTGCCGTCGCCGCTGATCGGGGCGAATATCGACGCGCTCGGCACGCGTTTTCCCGACATGAGCGCGGTGTACGACGCGGATCTGCGCGCGAAAACGCTCGATATCGCGTCGCGGCTCGATATTCCGCTGCAACGCGGCGTGTACATACAGACCTCGGGTCCCCAGTTCGAGACGCCGTCGGAGATTCGCGCGTTCGGCGCACTCGGTGCCGATATCGTGGGCATGTCGACGGCAGTCGAAGCTGTTGCGGCGCGGCACATGGGTTTGCGCGTACTCGGTGTGTCGTGCGTGTCGAACAAGGCGGCGGGGCTGAACGCCGAACCGCTGACGCACGAGGAGGTTCAGGCGGCGGCGGACAAGTGCGCGCCGAGGTTCAAATCGCTCCTGCGCGCGGTGATCGGGGAACTGTGACGCGTCAACGGATTGTTTATATTTACAACCAAAATACAACAACGCGGTTATTGCAAAATAACCGCGTTGTGTTACAATATAGACGTTGCAACGACATTTTTGGGACGGAAAGGCGACAATATGCAAATCACAATCAGTGAGAACATGAAAACCCTGCGCGCCGCGAAACGCTCGACACAGGAAGCACTCGCCGCGCACTGCGGTATCACGACGCAGGCGGTGTCCAAATGGGAGCGCGGCGAGGGCTACCCCGACATCACGCTGCTGCCGAGTATCGCGTCGTTCTACGACGTGAGTGTCGACGAGTTGCTCGGCGTGGGCGAGATACGCAAGCAGGAGCGGATTGCGGAGATCAAGCGCATTGACGAGGAAGTCGGCATCTACGGCGCGACGCCCGAGAGCCGCGACCTGATCCGCGCGGCGTACCGTGACTACCCGAACGACTATGAGCTTATGAATATGTACACGGCGATTTTCGACCCCGACAGGACGCTCGATGAGACTATCGCTTTATCGGAGCGGTTGCTCGACAGCCCTGAGCATCGAGTCAGCGCGATTCAACGGCTCGTTTACGCGTGGATCGACAAGGGCGACCGCGAAAAGGCGAAAGAGTACGCCCGCATGGCACCCTACAGCATTGTGAATTACATGAATCTGATGATGGCGATTCTGGAGGGCGAGGAACGTCGTGTTCAGGCGCAAGCGGGTTTGTGGGGCTTCTTGGTGCTGGACGCGTGGCTCATGTTCTCGTACATAATCAACTCGTCGGACTTCACGAAAGAGGAGGAGATTCGCTCGTGGGAGGTGCTGACGGACTTCAGCGCGGCGATTTTCGCGGACGACGGCGGCGTGGGCGACAACTTCAATCTGTTGAGCGTCCATATGCGCGTCGCGTATCTGTGCGCCGAGCTTCACGACACCGAAAAGATGCTCACGCACATCAAAAAAGCGCGTGATTACGCGCTTGCGGCGGACGCGGGTATCGGCGGTGTGTACAAGTCGCCGCTCATGCGCGGGCGCGAGTACAGCCGCGGCAAAGTAAACTACCTCGACGGTGTGGAACACGAGGCGGAGTTTGTATTGCGCGTCCTGAATCCGCTGCAAAATTCGGTGTACGATTTCGCGCGCGACACGGAGGAATTTCGGCAGTTGACAGTTGATAATTGACAGTTGACAGTTTCGTGGGGTGGACGTAGGGGCGGGGTTCACCCGCCCTTGCGCATGTGTCCACACAACGGCGTAGGGGCGGGCGTTAACCCGCCCTTGCGCAAACGTCCAAACAACAGCAAAGGGCGGGTTGACCCCGCCCTTGCGCGTGTGCAAAAAAACGCTGTCATTCTGAGCGAAGCGAAGAATCCCCCAAATGTTGCGCATTATCGAGGGGATTCTTCGCTTCGCTCAGAATGACAGGGAATTAGCAAAACAACGGCGTAGGGGCGGGGTTCACCCGCCCTTGCGCGTACGTCCGAACAACGGCGTAGGGGCGGGGTTCACCCGCCCTTGCGCATACGTCCGAACAATGGCGTAGGGGCGAGGTTAACTGCCCTTGCGCATACGTCCGAACAATGGCAAAGGGCGGGTTGACCCCGCCCCTACGTTATTCGTTCCTCACCCGTGATCCCGTTGCGGTTCACGTAACATCTGCAATCCGTGCGCCAATGCGTCTACTACCGCCGCGAGGTTTTCGCGCGCGGCTTTTGTGCTGCCGGGGAGATTCACGATCAGCGTACCGCCGCGAATGCCCGCCTCACAGCGCGACAGCATGGCGCGGTTCGTGATTTTCAGGCTCTCGTACCGCATCGCCTCGGGGATACCCGCCGCGCGTCGTTCGACGACGGCGAGCGTCGATTCGGGCGTGATATCGCGCGGCGAAAAACCCGTGCCGCCCGTGGTTACGACGAGCGGGATATCCAGTTCGTCGGCGCATTTGATGAGTTCGCGCCCGATATCCGCGCGCTCGTCGGGGACAATTGCGCGGTATGTCACGTCGAAACCCGCGTTCGTCAGCAGCTCGGCGACGGCGGGACCCGCTTCGTCCACGCGCTCACCGCGCGAACCCTTGTCGGACACCGTGATAACGGCGGCTTTGTAGGTCATGCCAGCACCTCCACGTCGTCGCCCGCGCGAATCTCGCCCTCTTCAAGCACTATCGTGAACACACCCTCGCGCGGCATGACGCAATCGCCCGTCTTTTGGCGAATCTCGCAGTCCGCGTGGCACTCCTTGCCGATCTGCGTGACCTCGAGCAGCGTGCCGCCGACGCGCAGACGCGTGCCGATGGGCAGTTCGTACAGCGTCAGCCCCTCGGTCAGAATGTTCTCAGCGAACACACCTGGCGGCAGGTCGGGAAACTTCGCGCGCATCTTGTCCACGCTCTCGGTGCCGAGCAGGCTCACCTGACGGTGCCAGTCGCCCGCATGGGCGTCGCCCACAATGCCGTGCTTGACGCGCAATTCTATTGACGGCACAGGCTTTTTCACCGTGCCTTTCTTTTCGCTGATACACGTAGCTATTACTTTCGGCATAATCAAACCTCCGCCGTAAAATTTCCGCTCTTGCCGCCCGATTTGGACAGCAGGCGAATCTCCGATATCACGATATCGCGCTGTGCCGCCTTACACATGTCATATATCGTCAGCGCGGCGACGCTCGCCGCCGTGATCGCCTCCATCTCGACGCCCGTCTCGCCCGTGCAGCGCGTCGTCGCCGTTATCGCGATCTCGTGCGCCGCGTCGTCGAGCGCGAAGTCGATATCAACGCCCGTGAGCGCGATGGGGTGGCACATGGGGATCAAATCTGGCGTTTTCTTCGCCGCCATGATACCCGCGACCTGCGCGACGGCGAGTACATCGCCTTTTTTCATGCGTCCCGCGCGCACGAGTTCATACGTCTCCGCGTTCAGCCGCACGACAGCGCGCGCCGTAGCCTCGCGCCGCGTCCGCTCCTTGTCGCCGACATCGACCATGCGCGCGCGCCCGTTCTCGTCAAAATGCGTAAACTCAGCCATAATTAACCACCTATTGCGTACATCGACCGCGCGGAGTTGCTCGTCGTCGTGCCGTCGAGCGTGTGATGTTGCGGCTTGCCGTAGATCGCGGCGCGCAGAGTCTCGGCGAGTGCATCGCCGTGCAGTCCGCGCAGATTTATCTCGTCGGACGAGTGCAGACACGGTTTGAGTTTGCCGTCGCTCGTCACGCGCACGCGGTTGCACGTCGGGCAGAAGTGCGACGATATCGGAGATATCAGCCCCACGGTGCCGTCCGTGTCGGGCAGTCTGTACAGCCGCGCCACGCCGTCGCTGTCCGCCGCGACAAGCTCGGGAACGGCGCGCAGCACGGCGGAATTTTCAAGAAAACGCGCACCCGCCCAGTCCGCGCTTGCGCCGATCGGCATGAGCTCGATGAACCGCACGTGCGTCCGACCGTCGCGCGTGAGATCGACGAGATCGCGAATCTCGCCGTCGTTGACACCGCCGATCAGTACGGTGTTGATTTTCAGCACGTCGAAGCCCGCGTCACGCGCCGCGTCTATGCCGCGCAGAGCGTCGTTCAGGTCGCCGCCGCGCGTGATCTCGGCGTAACGCACGGGGTCGAGCGTGTCGAGACTGGTGTTCAGCCGATTTACGCCGACCTCACGCAGTTCGCGCGCGTATTTCGGCAGCAGCGTGCCGTTCGTCGTGAGACACGTCTCGGTGATGCCCTGCACCGCCGCGACGCGTCGGCAGATATCCAAAATCCCGTGCCGCACGAGCGGTTCGCCGCCCGTCAGCCGCACTTTTGTGATGCCGAGAGCCGCCGCCGCGCGCACGATCTCCTCAATCTCCTCGACGGACAGTATGTCCTCGTGCCGCAGTTTGGTCACGCCCGATTCGGGCATACAGTACACGCAGCGGAGATTGCACAAATCCGTCACGGACAGCCGCAGATAGTTGATATCGCGGTCAAATTGATCCTGCAAACCGCACCTCGCAATACTTGTTCAGAATATACATAATGTAATCAGATTTCAGAAACAGCCGTTGACTCGTCCTGTCGCCGCACAGGCGTATCATGTCGCCGAGCGGCACGGTCAACCGCGCGTTCTGCGCGATAGAAACGCTGTGATTGTAGGCGTTTATGACGCTTTCGGCACCGTCGGTTTTCAGGTTGCCGAGATACCAAGCGGGTGACGGTGTCTCGATGTTCGGGTAGACGTTGAAGTCCTTGTCGATATAGAAAGTGACATCATTTGAGACGAAACTCGCGGTGCTCTCGTCGTCTGCCAACTCGCGGTACAACTCCGTCTCGGTGCGCCCGAAAATGTCGGCGAGACTGTCCGCGCGCCAATGTTTGAGCGCGAACGCCGCGAGTTTCGGCGGTATTTTCTCCAATTCCGCAGGCGTTACCCAGTCGCCGTAGAACTGCGCGTTCTCGCCGTCGCACGAACCCTGATGCAGGAAATACTGAAATTCGCGCCCGATATCCGCGCACCGTTGTTCAAGCGCCGCATCGTCAATCCATCGTTCAATAATCGGCAACTCGCCGATGTTGCGCTTGGACACGAACGTCTGAATACGCGGCGCGATACCGTGTTCGAGCAGGATATCAACCGTGCGGTTCAGCTCGGCGAATGCGCCGCGCCGCCCGAAGTACCAATCCGTCGTCGTCTCACCGCCGAAAACGGTGAGCTGCGCGTACTTAACACCCAAATCGCGCAGCCACGGCGCGTAATCCGCGTCGCGCACCGTGCGCCAGATGCTGACGTTCTCAAAATGCGGCGTTTTTACGTCGGACAGTTGCCGTTCGAGTTCCCACAACGCCTTGTAGTCATCGCGGTAGTCGGGTTCACGGTACCAACTGAAAATTTCGAGATTTTCGGCGAACGGACGGAACTCAGCCGCGACGAATTGCAGATCGTCGGGCGTGAGACTGCCGTTCGGCGTCGCGCCGAGCCAACAGTGTCGGCAACGGTTCGGACAACCCGCCATGTCGAGACACGCGGTGATGTTCATTAGATTCTGTACGCTTTGATGAGCGTTCCCGCCTCAATCGGCGGAATATTCGGCGGTATCGCGGCGAGCAGGTCGCACTCCGCGAACGACGACAGCGCGCCGCCGCCCTGTTCACCGCGCTCCGCGAACCACGCGCGACCCTCCGAAAATTCCAGATAGCCGCGAATCAGGCGCGTGCGTTCCGCGCTCTTCGTGCGCGCTCTCAGATACACGTCGATCGGGTCCTCCCACAGCGTCGTCTGTCCCATGGCGCGGCGCAGGAACGGGCGCGCGATGTGGATCAGCCCCATGAGCGCGGAACCGGGGTTGCCCGCGAGCGCGAGAATGAGTTTGCCGTCAACGTGCGACGCGAGCATCGCGCCGCCGGGCTTGATCGTCGTTTTCCAGAACAGTATCTCCGCGCCGAGCTTTTCGGCGGACTGCACCGCGAAATCGTAGTCGCCGACGGACGCGCCGCCCGTCGTGATCAGCACGTCGCACAGCGGCAGATTCTCCGCAATGCGCTGTGATATCAAGTCGGGGTTGTCAAGCACGACACCCGCGTTGTATGCGTCGAAACCGAGATTTTGCAGCGCGGCGACGAGCGTGAACACGTTACTGTTGTAGATTTTGCCGAATGTGAGCGGGTTCGGCGGCTCGACAAGCTCCGAACCCGTGTTGATGACCGCCGCGCGCGGACGCTTGTACACGCTCACCGCCGCGCGTCCGAGACTTGCGAACATTCCGAGCAACGCGGGCGTTATCACGTCGCCGCGTTTCGCCGCGATATCACCGACCGCGATATCGCTGCCCGCGTATACCACGTCGGAGTTGGGCGCGACGGGCGACGTGAACGTGACCGTCGTGGCTGTGAACGTCGTCTGCTCGTATTTGACCGTAGAATCCGTGCCGTTCGGCATGGGCGCGCCCGTGAGGATTTTCGCGGCATAGCCCGATACGATGCCGATTGTCGGAGCGGAACCCGCAGGAATCTCCTCGGTGATCGTGAGCGTCACGGGGTTTGTCTCACTCGCCGACGCGGTGTCCGCCGAGCGGAACGCGTACCCGTCGAACGGACTGCGGTCGAACGGCGGTATCGCGATATCCGCGACGATATCCTCGGCGAGTACGCGACCGCGCGCATCGATGAGGGGCAGCGTCTCGATATCGGGCAGACGCGGGGGGAGCGACAGCAGCAGTTCGCGCGCCTGTTCGGGTGGGATACTTTTTAACATGGGAACACCTCGTAAATTGTTGATTTTAATGCAAATCATACATGGGGGCAAACCCCCGCCGTCTGCGGACGGCACCCCCTTTGCGAAAGGGGGCAAGGTTGGACGAGGGTTGCGGGGGTGCCGACCGCAGTCGGCGGGGGTTTGTTCCCCGTCCGAAACCCACGTCCAAACCCCTGTATCGGTCAACTGTTCATTGTTAATTACTCCGCGCTAAGAGCCGCGCTGCGGCGCGGTTGCGCTTTGTATGTTCGCTGTGGCTCACATGTTCACTGTTAATTATCTAAGCATCATTATATCAGCCTTGTCAATACTGACAGGCAGAGTTTTCGGATTATCAAGCGACGCCCATGTCTCTTTCGGCATCTCGGCGCGGAGAAGCGAGTAGCCCGTATTGCCGATCGGCGTTGCGAGCATGACGACCGTGTTGAGCACGTCGTCGATCACGCGGACGACCTCGCAGGGTATCACGTTCACGTCATCGTTATCGTGCGACGGGTGTATAAAGTGCGCGCGCACACCGATGAAGCGCATATCGTCGGGGATATCGCCGTCTGCGGTGAGCGTAACGCCCCAGTCGAGCGCGTTGACGCGATTATCGGGGGTGCGCTCGGCGCGGGAGTAGTTTTTGCAGCCTGAGATCAGGCTCGCGGAGAGCGTGACAGGTTCGCGGAACAGCGCGTGAACCTCGCGCGCCGATTCGCTGTGTCCGCGTTCGAGTACGCAGACGGAGTTGCATATCCGATACACCTCGTCGCGCGAGTGCGAGACAAAGACGCTCGGACCGTCGAAACTGCGCAGCGTGTCGGCGAGTTCGAGTTCGAGCTGCCAGCGCAGATAGTCGTCGAGCGCGGAGAACGGTTCGTCCATTAAAATAACCTCGGGATTTGACACGAGGAGCCGCGCGAGTGCGCACCGCTGCCGTTCGCCGCCCGAGAGTTCGGCGGGTTTCTTGCGTTCAAGTCCGCTGAGACGCGAGATCGCGATGTATTTCTCGGCTTCGGCGCGTTTTTCGGCGTGAGAACCGCCGCGCACGCCGCACATCACGTTTTGCAGGACGGTCATATTCGGGAACAGCGCGTATTGCTGGAACATGTAGCCGACGTTGCGTTTTTTCGGCGGCAGATTGATCTTGCGGTCGGCGTCGAACAACGTGCGACCGCCGAGTTTGATGTACCCCTCGTCGGGGCTCAGTACACCCGCGATGCACTGCAATGTGAGACTTTTGCCGCAACCCGACGCGCCGAGCA
>JAISJJ010000054.1 GCA_031261585.1 Oscillospiraceae bacterium | reverse complement strand
CCTACCGCCCCGTAACCCCCGTCCAACCTTGCCCCCTTTCGAAAGGGGGGTGCCGTCCGCAGACGGCGGGGGTTTGCCCTCGTCCTACCGCCGCGTAACCCACGTCCAACCTTGCCCCCTTTCGAAAAGGGGGTACCGTCCGCAGACGGCGGGGGTTTGCCCCCCGTCCCCGCGCCCCCCGTCCGAACCCCCGAAACTGTTAATTGTTAACTGTTAATTGTTAATTGTCAAAAAGGTGCCATCATGCTCAAAGACATCACTCTCGGTCAATATTTTCCCGGTGCGTCGTTCGTGCATCGGCTTGATCCGCGCGGGAAACTCGCGCTGACCGTGCTGTACATCGCCGCGCTGTTCACCGCGAAATCGTGGAGCGCGTACGCGTTCATGTTCGCGTTGCTCGTGATGTGCGTTGCTGTGTCGCGCACGCCGATAAAGACGCTGCTGCGCGGGCTGCGCCCTATCGTCGTGGTTATCGCGATCACCGCGGTTCTGAACGTGTTTTTCACGCCCGGCGAGCCGATTTTCACGCTGTGGATACTGAAAATCTCGCGCGAGGGTTTGACGCAGGCGGGCAAGATGCTGATTCGGCTCGTGATGCTGATCTGCGGCACGTTTCTGCTGACGTATACGACGAGTCCGCTCGCGCTGACCGACGCGATTGAGTCTCTGCTGAACCCGTTGAAAAAGATACGTTTTCCCGCGCACGAACTCGCGATGATGATGTCCATCGCGCTGCGCTTTATCCCGACGCTGATCGAGGAGACCGATAAAATCATGTCCGCGCAGAAGGCGCGCGGCGCGGATTTTGAGACAGGCAGTATCATCAAGCGCGCGAAAGCGTTGCTGCCGATACTCGTGCCGCTGTTTGTGAGCGCGTTCCGCCGTGCCGACGAACTCGCCGAGGCGATGGAGGCGCGGTGCTACCACGGCGGCGAGGGGCGCACACGCATGAAGCAGCTCCACGCCGTCCTGCGCGACTACGCGACGCTCGCGGGTGGTATCGCCGTCGTCGCGGCGGTCGTGGTAATCAACAGATTTTTGCCCTGATGCGTAATATAGCTCTCACGTTGTCGTACGACGGCACGAACTACCACGGCTGGCAGTTTCAGCCCGAATTGCCGACGGTTCAGGGCGCGTTATCCGACGCGATAACCGCGATTTGCGGCGAGCCGCGCCGTCTCACGGGTTGCGGGCGCACGGACGCGGGCGTTCACGCGCTGACGTACTGCGCGAACTTCGAGACGGACGCGACGATACCCGCCGACCGTCTGCCCTATGCGCTCAACTCACGGCTGCCGCGCGACATTTCCGTGTCCGCCGCCGCCGACGTGCCGCCCGACTTCAACGCGATTTTGTCGTGTAACCGCAAGGAGTACGTGTACAAGCTCTATTCGGGCGACGTACACGACCCGTTTCGGCACAGTTACGCGTATTTTTACCCGCGCGCGCTCGACCTCGACGCGATACGCCGCGCCGCCGCGCACTTCGTCGGTACGCACGACTTCGCCGCCGTGCGCAGTGTCGGCACCGTAACGCGCACGTCGGTGCGCACGGTTTTCCACTTCGATATCACGCAGGACGCTGATACGACCACGTTCGCCGTGTGTGCGGACGGTTTTTTGTACAACATGGCGCGCGCGCTTGTCGGCACGCTGCTGTACGTGTCCGAGGGCAAGATCGACGCGGACGCGATACCCGCGCTGCTCGAATCGCGCAACCGCACCCTCGCGGGACCCACAATGCCGCCGTGCGGATTGTATTTGAATCGGGTTTGGTATTGACGCGCGCCCATATCCCCAACGATGCGAAAACAAAATCCCCGCAGGAGGAAGCATGGAACCCACAATCACACCGTCGCGCCATGAGACGGCGGTACTTGCGCGCAAATACGGGTACGTTTTCGCGAAATCGCGGCTGATTCGGCGCGTCGCGGCACCGTTGTCGCGCACCGTCGCGCTCGTGTTCGACGATTCGCCGTGCTCACTGCCCGCCGAAGGCTCCGACACGCCCGTGACCGAGATGATTTTGACCTTACTGCGCGAATATGGCGCGCGCGCGACGTTCAGCGTCTACGGCGGCACGGGTGAGTGCTACCCCGACACGCCCGGGCGCGCGGGTTCGCGCTACGAGCGCGGTCGCAAATTCGCGCACTACCCCGCGTTCGCGCTCGACGATATGGGCGGCGTCGCGGCGTTGCCCGAGCTGACCCGCGCGATCGCCCGCGACGCGAATGAGCTTGCGTTCACTGGGTTTTTGGGGCTGACGTATGCAAGCGTCCGCGCGTTGCCCGAGCGCGTGACGTTCCGCACCGACGCGGACGCGCTCGACGATTTCACGCGCCTGTCGCGCACCGTTTTTGACCTGACGAAGCTCACGCCGACGTTTGCGGCACCGCCGCGCGGCGTCGCGACACTGCCGTCGGGCGCGGACGTGTTCACGCTGTACGAGACGGTCGGGTGCCACCACCTGAAACCGCAGATTGACCTGTCGCCGATGATGCCGTCGGACGCGGCGGATTGGCTGCGCGGCGCGCTCGCATCGAACCCCGCGGCGTTGTCGGGTGCGATCCTCGGACTGCGCGGCGGTCTGGGTGCGGACGGTGAGACGCAGTCAGAATCCGCGTTGCGCTCGGTGCTTGAAACGCTCACGCGGCTCGATTTTCGCGTCGTCTCCGTGGGTGAACTGCTTGCGCTGTCAGCGTTTGAGGATTTGCCGCCGAACGACACGTGCTACGATGCGGTGCGCCGTCTCGACCGCGCGGGTTGGACGGTCGGGTTCCGCAACAACCGCTTTTACCCCGACCGCGAGTTCACGCGCGCGGAGCTGCTCGCGCTCGCGGGCGGCACAGAGTCGCGACCGCGCGGCGTCAACACGCGCTCGGACGACGCGGCGCACCCCCTCGCGATTGCGGCGGCGGTAGGGCAGATTCTCCCGAACGTCACAGGGCAACCGAGAAGCAACAAGCGGAGAGACGTGTACGAGTGGCTGACGGCAGTTGACGGTTGACAGTTGACAATTGTCAATGCGAATCACGAGTTGACAATTGCGTGTCTCTCGTCCTCGTAGGGGGCGATGTCCACATCGCCCCTCGCTTTCATTCTGCACCGTCTTTGTCATTCAGAGCAAAGCGAAGAATCTCACGCGCACGACTTGCCCATACCTGTCATTCTGAGCACCCTCCTGTCATTCTGAGCGAAGCGAAGAATCCCCCTTGATTGCCGATTCATCTCGCGGTTTCACCGCAGACGATGCTCTGCGGCGCGTATCAAGGTCTCGGTTCCCGCTCACGTCTCACTATTTGTGTAGGGGCGACCCTGCATGGTCGCCCTGCTGTGGTCTGCACACATGTTCAACTTGTGATTCGCATTGACAATTGGGACGGGGTTGCGTCGGGATTGGCGCATGAAAAAGCCTGTAACTGTGGGTTACAGGCTTTGTTTATGTTATTTAATTCCGAAATGCGCCGCAGCACAGGCTCCTGTTCTTATGATATCCTGACAAAACGCATCTTGCCATTATCTCCGTCGCCGAGCAACACCGCTTCGGCTTTTTCCTCAGCCGTTCTCTTTTTATCAAGTTTCGATAGTGCCAACCGTTGCACTTCTGAAAGAAACTCATCTTTGTAATTGTCCTCGTCATACGCACGGCTGAGACTTGCGAGGTACTCATCGCGCGCTTCTTTGCTGTCGAAACTGTTCAGCTTTTCTCTGAGCCGCGCGGCAATGTTTTTAACTTCATACACTTTGATCACCTGCTTCAACTTTCTGTATGCTTTTTATATATTCGTTGTCGCGCACGCACATCTCGTGGCGCAAATCCCGCACGTCTATCAATAGCGGAACTTTTTTCTTTTCTTTATAAAATCCGCAGAGCAACAGTTTTACCTCTTTGGATTCGAGCGGCACCTGCCAAAGGAAATTCGCCAGTGTGCATATATTCTTTTCGGGATCATTTGTAAACTGCCCCGCTTCTTCCAATACATCAATTGCTTCGGCGAGATACACGGCGGTTCGTTTGTCCAACAGGTCAAGATATTCGTCGTCGTCAACCTCGATGATCACGTGCAGAACTGCGCCGTTCGCACCGTACCTATCTTTTGCCCATTTGTACGCGTCTATGTATTCATCGTAAAAATAAATACCTTCGCCGAGCCATTCCTTGGACGATGCTGACTTTTTGAATACACGAGTACTCAAAATCGCGTCGGCTTCCGCAGCCGATGTTCCATGGTAGCCCGTAGTTACCATGCCGTCTCTCCCTCTCCTGATGCTGTCATTACAATCTCTACTGTGTATGTTATAGTTTACGCCTAAACCGCCTGTTTGTCAACCGTTTTTTCGCTCGCCGTGTCTGCAACGCAAAAAGCCGCCATACGGCGGTTGTTTGCGTTGGTGGACCTTGTTGGACTCGAACCAACGACCATCCGGTTATGAGCCGGGGGCTCTAACCAACTGAGCTAAAGGTCCAAAGGCAATTTAACAATGAACAATTGACAATTTTGGGGACGGGGATTACGGTTGCGAACGCCCGTCCCTTTGTTTATCGTTACTTATTGACCGCGTTGAGTTTCAGCGTTAGCGCGGATTTCTTGCGCGACGCGTTGTTGCGGTGTATCAGACCGTGAGCCGCCGCGCGATCTACCGCTTTGACCGCCGACGTGTACGCCGCCGCAGTCTCCTCGGCGTTGCCCGTGACGACGGAATTTTCAAATTTCTTGATTGCGGTTTTGAGGTAGCTGCGCTTGGCGCGGTTGCGGGCATTCTGCACTCTGGTCAGCTCGACGCGCTTCGATGAGGATTTGATGTTCGGCATTTATATGCTCCTGTTAAGACTTAAATTTCTGTGGATAGCAACTATACCACATCTCGCGGAGAATTGCAAGCATAATTTTGCGTTTTTTGCAAAAAATGCAGTTACACCGTATTAAACGCGATATCAAACAGCGACGAAAGGGTCATATATGCCGAAACTCATACTCCCCTGCGCGTCAAACACGTCGCCCGCCGTCACCGAAGCCCCGCCGCAGGTATCCGAACCCCCGACACAGGCGCGGGAATACGACGCGATACGCGAGATGGGTTCTGCCGAACTGGACGGGCGGCGCGGCAGTATCCACTGTCTGACGATTGTCGGGCAGATCGAGGGTCATCAACTCCTGCCGCAGGAGACGAAATCGACGAAGTACGAACACGTCATGCCGCAGCTCGCCGCAATCGAGGAGTCGCCCGAGATTGAGGGGCTGCTGATTCTGCTGAACACCGTCGGCGGCGACATTGAGGCGGGCTTGGGCATAGCGGAACTGATCGCGGGCATGACGAAACCGACGTGTTCGCTCGTGCTCGGCGGCGGTCACAGCATCGGCGTACCGCTCGCTGTCGCGGCGAAACGCTCGATAATTGCGCCCACGGCGGCGATGACGATCCACCCCGTGCGTCTCACGGGCGTGGTGATCGGCGTGTCGCAGACGTACAACTATTTTGCGAAGATTCAGGAGCGCATCGTCGAATTTGTCACGCGCCGCTCGTCGATACCGCGCGCGCGGTTCATCGAGATGATGCAGCGCACGGGCGAACTCGCCGCCGATGTCGGCACCGTGCTGTACGGCGCGGAGGCGGTCGAAGCGGGTCTGATAGACGCGGTGGGCGGTCTGAGCGACGCGCTGGCGTGGCTGCACGGGGCAATTAACAGTTAACAATTAACAATTAACAGTTGGCGGGGGTTGGACGGGGGTTACGGCGGCGACTTTGGTGGCGAGGTCGTAGTACATTTGCTCAAAATCAGGCTTGTGATTGTTCATTTTCGTCTCCCCATATAATATTAGGACTAATACGGGTTCCATTATACGCGTATATCGGCATATAGTCAAGGTAAATTAGGACTTGTTTGAGTTCGTTTATTTTGATGAAATGTGCGGTGACAAATATGACTGAGCAGAAAATTAAGAGCGACAAAGCCACTGCAATCGGCGCGAATATCCGCTCCATACGCAAGGCGCGCGGCATTGGGCAGACGCAACTCGTCTGTCAACTGCAACTTGTCGGCGTGGATATGACGCGCGAGACGCTCGTGAAAATCGAGCGCGGTATTCAGCATATCTACGCAAGACAACTGCGCGCGATACGCGACGCACTCGAAACCACATACGACGAGCTGCTGAAACCAAACGAGCTGTAATCGGCGCAACGAGGTGTGGGGTGGTCGTAGGGGGTTCCGCTAACACGGGGGCAAACACCGCCGTCTGCGGTCGGCACCCCTTTTGCGAAAGGGAGCAGGGTTGGACGGGGGTTACATTTACTTTTCGCAAATCTAAAACCATCGTCATTGCGAGCGCACGAAGCAATCCAGACCCCGCAACCTCGTCCAACCTCTCGTTTTGCGAGGGTTTGGACGGAGAAACGGGGTTCTGGATTGCTTCGCGCGGCTCGCAATGACGAGTGAAAAATAAATGCGGTAACCGTGGGGGCAGGGGTTGGACGGGGGTTACGGACTAATCGCGGTTCTCTACCTCGTCCGTCGGTTCCTCAATGTCCTCTACGTATTCGTCCTCGCCGCGTTGTTGTGCTGTTATTAACAGGTCGATTGCGTCGGCGACTTTTGCGGCGAGTTCGTAGTACATTTTCTCAAAATCAGGCATGATATTTCCCTCTTTGTTAACGGTATATCCTTAGTATACCGCTGCCGTGCCTGCAAGTCAAGGAAATATAACTAATGACATGAAAAATTTATGCTAACCTCTGGTTAACGGTATATCGTTAATTGGAGGGTTACAAAATGAACACGGCAACAGCGGTAGTGGACAGGCTCGTGGAACTGTGCCGCGAGCGAAAATTCTCGTTAAACCACCTGAGCACATGGTCGGCGGTCAGCCAGTCAACCGTGAGCGATATTGTACTCGGCAGAAGCAAAAATCCCGGCATCGTGACAATAAAAAAGCTCTGCGACGGGCTGGGTATAACCCTCGCGGAGTTCTTCGACACCGACGTTTTTCGCACGTTAGAGCAGGAGATTCGGTGATGCAAACCGCAATGTCGCGGTCTGTGTAGGGGACGCCGCCCTCGGCGTCCC
>JAISJJ010000037.1 GCA_031261585.1 Oscillospiraceae bacterium | reverse complement strand
TACGTCATTGCGAGCGCACGAAGCAATCCAGTCCCCCGCACCCTCGTCCAACTTCGCGTTTTGCGAGGGTTCGGACGGAGAAACGAGGACTGGATTGCTTCGCGCGGCTCGCAATGACGAGTGGAAAAGTAAATGCGGGAACCGTGTGCGCAACGCGACGCGCCCTTGCAAACGCGCCGAGCCTGTGATATAATATGAAAAAATTCAGTATCGAGGGTGCAACGCATGGCAGACACGGTTCACAGCGGCGACATGTCGTCGGAACTCACGCATTTTCGCGGGCTGTGGGAGACGCGCGGCAACAGCCCCGTCAACCACTCGCCCGAGATTTGGGATGAGCGCGCGCAGGAGTGGATCGACGATCTCGAAGCGGACGGCGACGATTCGCACTCGACGATCGCCCGCGCGTCGGCGACGGCGGAGTATCTGCGCTGGCGCGGACTGCTCAAAGCCGCCGACACGGTCGTCGACGTGGGGTGCGGACCCGGCGCGTTCGTCGCGGAGTTCGCAAAATCGGTGTATCACGCGACGGGCATCGACTATTCCGCGCGGTTCATCGACTTTGCGGCGGGTTACGCCACGGAGCGGGGTGTGAGCAACACGACGTTCGCGCGGCACGATTTTTTCGCGCTCGACATCGCGGCGGCGGGGTACGAACGCGCGTTTGACCTCGTGTTCACGTCGATAACGCCCGCGTCGTCGGGCAAGGGGTGCCTCGAAAAGCTCATGCGCATGAGCCGCGCGCACTGTAACAACGTCTCGTTCGTACACGCGGGAGACAGTCTCGCCGAGCGCGTCACGCGCGACGTTTTCGGGCACGATTTCCGACCGCGATGGGACGGCGCGGGGTTCTACACGATGACAAATCTCCTGTGGCTCGAAGGGTTTTACCCCGAGACGTACTACTACGACGACGTGCGCGACGAGACGGTGCAGCCGAGTCTGCGGTCAGCGTCCGAGTGCGCGCAACTGTGCCGCCACTACGACGAGGAGGACGTGAAAAAAGTGCTGAACTACATGGAAAAACTCGGCACAATCGAGCGGCACACCGAGTTCCGCTACGGCTCAATCCTCTGGAACGTCAACAGACAGGACAAAAGGAAGTGACAGCAATGCCGAACAAACTCCCCACCCGTCGCGAGGCGGTAGAACTGATCATATCGCGCTGGTCGCCGACGCGGCGCACAGAGACCGTCGCCGTGACCGACGCGCTGAGCCGCGTCTCGGCGCGCGACGAGTACGCGAAGTTCAATATCCCCGTCGTCCGCGCGTCGTCGATGGACGGCATCGGCGTGGACTCAAAACGGTTCGCGCTCGGCGTTCCCGACACGTCGGACTGGCTGCTCGGACGCGACTATGTGCGCGCGGACACGGGCGACGACTTCGATGACCGATTCGACGCGGTGATACGCATTGAGGACGTGACGCTCGGCGACATCGGCGTGAAAATCGCGGACGGTCTGCACGTGACGGCGGGGCTTAACGTACGCCCTGCTGGCAGCACTGTGCGGCGGGGCGACGTACTCGTCCGCGCGGGTACGCGGTTGCGCCCGCACCACCTCGGTGCGCTGCATCTCGGCGGCGTGACGGAACTCGACGTGCTGATGAAGCCCGTCGTGGCGTTCGTACCGACGGGCAGCGAGCTTGTACCCGTGGGTACGGAGCCGCGGCGCGGTGAGATCGTCGACAGCAACAGCGTCATGGTGTGCAACATGCTCACGGAGATGGGCGCGGAGCCGCTGCTGTTCCCGATAGTGCGCGACGAACCCGATGCCCTGCGCGAAGCGTTACTGACAGCCGCAAAGCTGGCGGATATCATACTCGTGAACGGCGGCTCGTCCAAGGGCGGCGAGGACTTCAACGCCGAGATCATCGCGGAACTGGGCGAGCCGATACTGCACTGGGTCGCGGCGGCACCCGGTCGCCCGATGGCGGCGGCGATACTGAACGGCAAGCCGCTGATCAACATACCGGGACCGCCGCTCGCCGCGTATTTTGTCACGGATTGGTGCGCCACCGCGCTCGTCGCGCACTATTACGGCATCACCCCGCCTATCCGCGCGACAGTGACCGCGACGCTCGGCGGCGACTACGACGCGACACCGGGCATGGAGATTCTGCGCAAGATGAATCTCGAAAAGACCGACGACGGGTGGATCGCGATACCGCTCCACGCCCACGGCGGCTCGGCAATCGAGACGCTGACCGCCCCCGGCAAGACCGCAACAGACGGCGGCACCGAGACGCTCGCGGCAGGCGGTGTCATTGAGGTGGAGATAGTGTGACGCATGCAACTGCCGAAAATCCCGACGTGAATATTGATGACATCATTACAGCGTTGCACGTTGCCGTCCGAGGGGAATACGCGACATACGCACCCGTTTTGAAAAAACACGAGCGCGCGCTGCACCGATTGATAAAGGCGCACCCCGACGATGTTCGCGCGGTGTCGCTGCTCGCCATGGTAAAGTGCGAGTTGCGCAAAAACACGAGAACATATGTGCGCTGTCTCGAAAAAACCTTCAACGACTGCAAAGATACGCTGTCGGACGGAGATTACGCGCTGTTAGCCACGAATCTGTCATATTTTTACGCGGAGGAATGCAGCGGAAAAGAGAAGCGCGTCGCCGAGTTGTCAGAGTCTGCGATAAGGCGCGGTTCGCCGTATTGGGAGACGTATCACGCGCTGGCGTTGCGGTATTACCGCGCGCAGGATTTCTCGCGGGCGTTGCCGCTGTTTCGCCGAACAGCCGAGTTGTCCGCATTGCCCCGCCATAGGTACAACTACGCGGTCTGTCTGCAAAAATGCGGGTTTGCCGCCGACAGCATCGCGATTTTGAGGACGCTGTCGACACGTTTTGCCGAGCATGAATACGACGCGAAAGCCTATTACGCGCTCGGAGTGTTCTGCGCGCAGTCGGGAGACACCGACACGGCGCGGGGCATAGCGTATGACCTGACGCGCGTTGAAAACGCGGAGAGTTACGTCGATTTTGATGAACTCGCGGAGTTGATGTACGCCGTCGGCGAATACGAGCAGTGTGTAAAACTGTACGATTCGGATCGGCTGTACGAGACGGCGGACTGGATGAGCCATTATCTTTACAGTCTGAAAAGTATCGGAAACGCGCAGAGAGCGGCGCAGAAAATAGCGGACTCAGAACGAGATATCCGCCTTGCGATTGACGACAAAACGCCCGACGATTTCGGCGGTGACGAAAAGGCATGCGCCGACTATATCGAGCGTGAGAGCACGCAACTGAGTGAACTGCGGCGGGCTTACGACGACGTTTTCACGAGAAACATAACCCCGAAGCACGAAATAGAGATTCCGCTGCTCTGCGTCTGCTATTACATAGGCTGCCCGCGCCACTCGCAATAGGCGATGACGGGTAACGGATAACGGGTTTGGACGAGGGAACAAACCCCCGCCGTCTGCGGACGGCACCCCCTTTCCGAAAGGGGGCTGGGTTTGGACGAGGGTTGCGGTTGCGTCGGATACACGGTTGTAGGGGCGATTATTAATCGCCCGTCCAACGTCCTGCGTCCTGCGCGTACAAAGTCTCCCTCACAGAGGGGGATGTCACGAAGTGACAGGGGGAGGTTAAGTCAAAACCGCTGTGATGCGCGGTCTCCCTCCGCCGACTGCGGTCGGCACCTCCCTCCGAGAGGGAGGCAAGGGCGAGAATCAAAACCCACACACTCACCAACATGCGGCAGCGAAACGAGCCGCGAGATGAATCAACATCGAGGGGATTCTTCGCAGGCTCAGAATGACAGTTTTGCCGAAAGTCGCGCGTACGAGATTCTTCGCTTCGCTCTGAATGACAATAAGAATTACAATTGCCCACCGCACAAAAACGCACAGGA
>JAISJJ010000033.1 GCA_031261585.1 Oscillospiraceae bacterium | reverse complement strand
CCACGAAGCGTTTCAGCCGCGTGAAGCGACGCAAAAACGAGGTGCTGATTTCATTTCAGCACCCCGTTTTGCGCATGATATTCAGTTCTTGTACCGAACCTGTTTGCCGTTCGCCATATGAGTGTTGGTATTGCTGGGTTTGTTCGTGCGTTCTTATGCCGTGGCGGCATTACCCGCCCTTGTGTTTGTTTGCTTGTTCGCGTTTGTAGGGACGGACGACCCTGTCCGTCCTGTTTGCGTTTGCGGGACGGACAGGGTCGTCCGTCCCTACGTATACATTGACCTTTGGATAGATATTTATCTAATCACTATTGACAATTCCGATTTTACGTGTTACAATACCTGTATAACGACCAATGGAGGGTATCAACATGACACACACAGACGCATTGCTCGCATGGTTCACCGAGAACGAGCAGACTTGCGCGGCGCGCGCGGAGACGCTGCGGGAGGATTCGCGGGAGGACGACGCAACGCTGGAACGGGTGCGCGGCAACGTGTACCGCATGTTCGGCGCGATGTTTCAGGTCGCCGCGAGGGTGAGCGAGGGCGAACCCGCGTCGGCTAAGCAACTTTTCGCGGATAGAGCGGAACCGCTCGCCGCGAAATGGGAGCAGTCGCACCGAAAAGCGGAGTTGAACAACGACGTGGAGACGGCGACGGTTGAACGGGTGAAGTTGGACGTTATCGCCGAGATTCGCGCCCGCGTTGACGCGCTCGGGAGGGCTGACGCATGACGGAGACGGAAGCTGTCGGGCTGTTCAAGTGCCTTGCGGACAAGACGCGGCTGCAAATCCTGAAAACGCTCGCCGTCGAGGACATGTATGTCGAGCGGCTCGCGGAGCGGCTCGGACTGACGCCGCCCACGATCTCGTTTCACCTGAAAAAACTCGAAAGTGTCGGCGCGGTGTCGTCCGCGCGGAGCCAGTACTACACGATGTACGCGCTGTGCCGTGACGTGTTCACGGCGCGCATCATCGACATCATCGCGGAGAAGTCCGACGAGGCGGACATTCAGGCGGAGCGCGACGCACAGTACCGCCAAAAGGTGCTCGACACGTTTTTCGAGTACGGAAAGCTCAAATCCATTCCCGCGCAGCGCAAAAAGAAGCGCATCATTCTCGAGGAGATCGTCCGCGCGTTCGAGTTCGACCGCGTGTACACCGAGCGCGAGGTCAACATCGCAATCGCGGATTTCCACGACGATTTCTGCACGTTGCGACGCGATATGATATCCGAGCGGCTCATGGAACGGAAAGACGGCGAGTACCGCCGCCTGCGGGAGACGACAGATGTACAAAATTGACAACGCGCGCATGTCGGAGCTGTTCCGCGCGGACGGCGAGACGCGGCACTACTACGCCTGCCACAACATCGCAAACGCGGGCAAACCGTGGTGCGCCATCAAAAGCGTCGAGTTCTACACGGACGAGCGCGACACGCCGAAACTCGAATACGCAGAGTTCGTGGCGAACATTTTCGGCGAACTGAGCGTGTTTATCAACACGGCAGACGACGCCCTGATCGACGACGTGTGCCGAAAAATCGTTGAGATTCATGCGGAATATGAGCGCGTCTCGATTGAAACGCCGTCGCGCATAGATTTGAGCGTCAACGGCACGGTGAGACGATATTTCGACCTCAGCAACATCTACGAGATCGAGTTGGGCGTGTACGGGCTGTTGTCGGCGGACAAGGTGCCGCCGCTTGCGATGCCCGACGATGTGACCGTTCACGCCGCGTCGCCCGACGAGATTGAGACGATAAAATCGCTGGATTTGCAAGAGTGGGGCGGGATACCAATGATGCTGAGCCGCGTCTTTGACTCGGAGCGTGATCTGCTGTTTCTGCTGTATTTCGGCGGGCAGCTCGCGGGCGCGTTAGCCGCGAACTGCCAGTATGAGAACATCTGCGACATCGTGACCGTATTCGTACACGAGCGGTTCCGCAATCGGCATTTTGCCACGTTGCTGACCGTGTATTTCGCGCGTCATTGTCTGAGCAACGGTCTGTACCCGCACTACGGCACCGCCGCAAACGCGGAATCCGAGAAAGTCGCGGTCAACAGCGGCTTTGAGGAGACGGCGCGCAACCACAGCTTTGACGTGCGCTACACCGCCGAGCCCTCGCCGTACCCGCCCGCTTGAAGCCTGAACAAATGCGCGTAGCGTCCCGATTGCGCGATTAGTGCCGCGTGACCGCCCGTTTCGCGCACCTCGCCGTCCTCGATAAGCACGATTTTGTCCGCGTCGCGCGTCGCGGACAGCCGATGTGAGATCAGGATAATCGTTTTATCCCGCGCCGCTCCTGCGATGTCGCGGTTGATCTCGTACTCGCTCTCGGGGTCGAGCGCGCTCGACGGCTCGTCCATGATCAGCAGGTCGCCGCCCTTGTACAGCATACGCGCAATCGCGAGTTTTTGCAGTTGCCCGCCCGAGAAAACCACGCCGTTTTCGTCGAAAAACTTGCTGTACTCCGCGTGAAGTCCGCCGCTCTCCATGACCTTTTCGTACAATCCGACGCGCCGTAACGCGTCCGCGACGCGCGCGGTATCCACAGCTTCGCCCTCGGCGCACGCGACGAACTCGTCAATCGGGACGCTGTAACTCGGGAACTCCTGAAACACGGTCGTCACGGCGGCGCGTAGCGACGCGACGTTATACTCGCGCAAATCGCGCCCGTTGATCAGCACCGCGCCCGCGTCGGGGTCGTAGAACCGCATGAGCAGCTTCACAATCGTCGTCTTGCCCGCGCCGTTCACGCCGACGAGCGCGAGCTTTTCTCCGCGCGCAACCGTGAAACTCACGCCGCGCAACACGTTCTCGCCGTCGGGATAGGCGAACGTCACATTGCGGAACTCGACGCTATCGACGGCACCGAGCGTCAGTCCTTCCGCTTTTCCCTCGATTTTCGGCTCGTATTCGAGAATCGCGCGGAAGTGCGCGGCGTACATGCCCGCAGTTTTCAGTTCGGGCAGGAAATTCGTGGTGTTCGTAATCATCGAGAGTGCCGTCTGAAATGCCGAGATCAACGCCGTCATGTCCGCGATTGACACGGCACCCGCGAAAAGCCGCCATGCGAGGTAGGTGTACGGCACGAGCGTAGAGAGCGCGGCGGCGGAAACCAGCGACTTTATAGAGCCGAGCATGTTTTTTGTCTGAAACTCCGATTCGAGTTTCTGCTTTTTCGTCAGCGCGTCCGAGTATTTCGACAGGAGCAGCGTACCTATGCCGCGATACTGCTTCACGTCGTAGGCGGTCGCGCGGGAGAACAGCAACCCCTTGAAGTACTCGCTCCGCCTTGCGAGCGGGGCGATCTCCTCGCTGTACGCGAACCGCTGTTTCGCCAGCGAACCGCGAATCAGCAGGTCGACCGCGACGGACACGGCGCACAGCGCGATAAATATCGGCGAGAGCGCGGCGAGTACGGCGACACCCGCCGCCGAGTACAGCGCGCTTGACGCAATCTGTTTGAGATTCTCTAAGACCGAGTAGGCGCACTCGCTCGAATTAGCGGCGGCTTTCGACAGCGCGTCGTAATACTCGGGGTCGTCGAACTTCTCCGCGTCCGTGACCGCCGCTTTCGCGAGCAGAAGCCCGTGCATATCCTTTTCGAGCCTCATTCGCAGCCGCGAGGAGAGTTTGTTGCTCACAGGCAGAAACAGGTAGTTCACGGTTTGCAGCAGCGCGTACAGCAGCACCACGCCGAGCATATACGCGAGACTGCGCCCGTCGGTCAACCCGTCAATCAGCAGCTTGTAAATCAGAATCGAGTACGTGTTCTGCAACGTCGAGAGCAGGACGGACGCAATCTCGGTGAGTACCGCAGTTTTGTCAGCGCGCCACACGAACCGCAGCATGTAGAGTGTGTTTTTCATGGCTCCTCCGTCGTCTGTTCAACACGGGCGGCAATCCGCCGCGCTGTGTTTTGTTGAGCCGATTATACCGCAAATCGCGGTTTGACGCAATGGACGCTCTCTTGATGTGGTCAACCGCAGGTTGGGAAAAATCCTCAACCCACGGTTTAGTCACGTAACCCGACAGTCGTTTGACCATCGGGTTTTTTGTGGTATAATACGCGTATGGATGTCCGAATAACGAATGGAGAACCAAAATGAACCTGTACATCGCGGAAAATATCCGCCGATTGCGCCGAGAGCGCAACATCACGCAGGAAAAACTCGCCGAGTGCGTCGGCGTGACGATGCAGGCCGTGTCCAAATGGGAGCGGAACGAGGCGTACCCCGACATCACGCTCGTGCTGCCGCTCGCGAGCTATTTCGGCGTGAGTGCCGACGAATTGCTCGGACTGGACGCTGCGAAAAACGAATTGCGGATACAGGAATACCTCGCGGAGACCGAGCGTCTGTCCAATCACGGCTTGGATATGGAGCGGTACGAGCTTTTGACGCGGGCGCGCGGCGAGTTCCCGAACGACCACCGCGTCATGGCGCAGTACATCAAGTACTGCCTGTTTTGGGATCCGCATTTCCCCGATAAAAATTGCGGCGGCGGCACGCACTACGGCGAACTGCACCGCCTGTGCAACCGCATACTCGACGAGTGTACGCTCGACGAGCCGCGCTACGACGCGCTGTACTTCCTCGCGCTGACGTATGGCGAGCAGGGTCGGCTCGGCGACGCGAAGTCTGTCGCCGCGAGGTTCCCGAAGTACACCGCAAGTCAGGTGTTGGAGGACGTGTACGGCGTTGACGACCCTGCGGGCGCGCAGATCGCGGCGGGCAACACGCGCGATGCGGTGTACGCCCTCGCGATGCGAATCCGCAACGCCGCGCTGTTCTCCGACCTGCCGCCGCGCGAGAAAATCCGCTATCTGCACAAGGCGATCGACCTGCTCGGCATGATCTTTGAGGACGGCGACTACTGCTTTGAGTTCAGCGTTCTCAGCGACCTGAACGTGCATATCGCGCGGTTTCACGCAGAACTCGGTGAGTTCGACGCGGCGGCTACGCATGTCGAGCGCGGCATAGCGCACGCAAAATCGTACGACGAACTGCCGACGATAACGCGGCACACGTCGTATCTCGTGCGCGGCGCGGAGATGGATATGCGCGAGGTGCATAGCGGGTTCACGGGCAGTTTCACAGAGGCGCGGCTCACCGCGCTCGACGGCTACTTCGGCGGAAAACCGTTCGGCGGCACGGACGCGTACCGCGCGATTGTCGAGCGGTACACGCCGTTCACGGGCTGATTTTTATTCCGCCTGACTGTAATGCTTTTTTACGCGCCCGAACAAGGCGAATGCGACGAGTAACGCGCCGACCTCCGCAATCGGGAACGCCCACCACGCGCTCCGTGCGGCGTTTCCCGTGCGCGAGAACAGCCACAGCAGCGGCAGCGCGATCACAATCAGCCGCAGCGCGGACACGATGAGCGACTTCACGCCGTCGCCGAACGCCTGAAAAATCCCCTGAAACGCGATGTTCGCGCCCGCGAACAGGTACCCGATTGTCACGACGCGAATCGTCGTCACCGCGAGTTTCGCGGTCTCGTCGGACAGCGCGAAAACGCCGATAATGCTCGGCGCGAACACCTGAAACGCGAGGGTTCCGAGTGCCATAATCACGAGCGTGTACAGCATACCGTACTTTATGCCGTCCTTGACGCGCGCACTGTCGCGCATACCGTAGTTGAACCCGATAATCGGGATCAGCGCGTTGTTCATGCCGAACGCCGCGAAGAAAATGAACTGTTGCAGCTTGTAATACACGCCGTACGCCGTCACCGCCGCGTCGGAAATCGCGCCGAGAATGATGTTCGCGCCGTAGGTCATGAGTGACATCAGAGCCTGCATGATGATGGCGGGGATACCGATTTTGTAGATCTCCGCAATCGTTTTCCCCTGCGGTTTCAGGTATTTCAGCCCCGTGTCCAAATCGCGGTTTTTCGCGTGGTGCAGGTACGCGCTCATCACGAACGTG
>JAISJJ010000099.1 GCA_031261585.1 Oscillospiraceae bacterium | reverse complement strand
CGCGGCGCGAGCATACCGCCGAGACTGTGACCGAGCAGGAAAATCCTGTCGGTATCGACGCGCGGTTCTGCGGCGATCAGCGATTTCGCGGCGAGTGCGTCGTCGATGCACTCCTCGCGCACGGTGAGGTCGGCGAGTTTCGCCTGAATCCGCTCGGGGTAGGTGAGTGTGCGCTTCGTGAAGCGGATTGACGCGATACCGCGCTCCGCGAGACCGCGCGCGATGTCGCGGAACGGTTTGTTCATCGCGACGGACTCGTCGTAGTCCTGCGGCCCCGAACCTTGCAGCAGAACGACTGCGGGACACGGTTCCGCACCGTCGGGCAACGTCAAAACGCCTTGGACGGGGTAGCCCGCGCCAGCGTCAACGGTGATTTTGCGCTCGGTGTAGTTCATACGTGACCTCCTAAATGCGTTATATTATAATCTCCTGCGGCACGAATCCCACGTAATCCGCCGAGACCATATTGTACTCTATCCCATCCACCCAGCCCGTGACCGCGCTGCGGTGACCGTGACCGTGTACGTGACCGTACCAGCAGCGGCGCACACCGTACTCGCGCATCGCGGCGACGATGCCGTCGCACACGTAGCCGCCGAAGCGCGGGGGATAGTGGAAAAAGCAGAGTTTCTCACGGTCGCCCGCCGCTTTGAGCGACGCGATGAGCCGCAGCGTCTCGCGCGCCATGATCTTGCCGTTGTGCGTGCCGTCGATGTTCTCGTCGTAAATCCAGCCGCGCGTGCCGCAAATCGCGGTGTCGCCGTAGGTGAACGCGTTGTTGTTGAGGATCGGCATGTCGCGCAGTCCGAGACTCGCGAAATACGTTTTCGCCTTTGCCGCAGTCTGGAACCAGTAGTCGTGGTTGCCTTTGAGAATGATTTTTTTACCGTGCAGCTCGTCGATGAACCGAAAATCCTGCTCCGCCTCGTCCGTCGTCATCGCCCACGTGAGGTCGCCGCACAGTATAACCGTGTCGTCGTCGGTGACGCGGCGGAACCCGTCGCGCAGTTTCTCGACATGATCCTCCCACGCCCCGCCGAACACGTCCATAGGCTTAGAACCGCCGAGCGACAGGTGCAGGTCGCCTATTGCAAAGAGTGCCAAAATACCACCTCCAATGCCAACAACTGCCGCGCATATCGGGCTGCGGCGCGGCTATAATACAATCGCGGACAACAATCCGCACAAGGAGTAAAGAAAAGATGAGTAATCAGTTTGACTATCAGAGCTACGCGAGTTCGAGCGGCGGTACGGACAATTCCGAGAAGCTCGACGGCGTGTGCTGTGACGTGAAGAGCTGCAAATATCACGCTCCCGGGGACATTTGTCAGGCGCAAAACATCAAAGTTGAAGCACCCGACGCCTCCAAAAAGATCGAAACGTATTGCGGGACTTATTCGCCGCAGAGCAACGAGGGATATCAGTCGTTTTAACGTCTGATCCCGAAGCACTGTGACCGATACCCGATGGGGCGTTGTAAACGCCCCTCTACATAGACGGGCGGCAAGCCGCTTTTTTACCTGCCTGTGGGCAGAGGACGAAGGCTAATGTTTAGCGAGTTACGTTAAAAGCCGCTTTGCGTCGGATTGCGTTTGAGTTGCTTTATGACGATGTAAACCAGTGCCGCGAGTGGTGTAACGCACACATAAAGACCGAGGTAGAATCTGGCAGTACCGAATATGGTACTGATAATCGAATGTTCCGACATGAATATATCGTATTTTGAGAATATGCCTGTTCCGATACCGATGTCGTGAGGAATCAGAAAAAACACAAAATACGCAATCCAGCAAATCCAATATGATAGTATCAGCTTTACAGATGCGTTCAATCGCCGCTGCCGTATACTGTCCTTGACGGCGTAGACCGAAAAGACTACCATGATCAGCGTTATCGCTGAAATAATGATGACTGTCACTCCAAAAACCGCCTTACCGACGCGCTCAGCGCGTCTTTTTCTGTGACCTCGGTGAAGCGCACGTGCTTGCCTCGCAGAGACTTCAACGGTGCGGGTGCCGTGGTGTCGGTGATCTGTTCCAGACGGTCGATCATGTCGAAACCGTCGCCCTCCGCGCGCTCACCGAGCGCGTCGAGTACGCTGCCGACGAATTTGAACGGGCTGGCGGTGCTGACGACGACGGTTTTCGCCGCGCCGCCGTCGCGCAGACGGATTTTTTCCAGCACACCGTAGGCGACGGCGGTGTGCGTGTCGAGCAGGTAGCCGCGCTCGCGGAACACACGGGCGATGATCGCGCTCGTCTCGTCGTCGTCGCACACGCCGCCCTCGAACAGATCGGATATGTGCTCAAATGTGCCGCGCGCGACCTCGAATTTGCCCGTCGACGCGAGGTCCTGCATGTAGCCGCGGATCGCGTCCGCGTCACGACCCGACAGGTCGTACAGCAGACGTTCGAGGTTTGAGGACACGAGAATGTCCATCGACGGCGACGACGTGGTATAAAACTCACGGTTCGCGTCGTACACGCCCGTCGCGATGAAGTCGCGCAGCACGTCGTTGCGGTTCGACGCGCAGATCAGCCGCCAGATCGGCAGACCCATTTTGCGCGCGTAGTACCCCGCGAGAATATTGCCGAAGTTGCCCGTCGGCACGCAGAAGTCGATCGGGTCGCCGATTTCCAGTTCGCCCGACGACACGAGGTCGCAGTACGCGGAGACGTAGTACACGATCTGCGGCAGGAGCCGACCCCAGTTGATCGAGTTCGCGCTGGACAGCATCGTACCGCGCGCGTCGAGTTCGGCGCGGAAGTTTTCGTCGGAGAAGATGCGCTTAACGCCCGTCTGCGCGTCGTCGAAGTTGCCGACGACGGCGGCGACGTTGACGTTCGCACCGTCCTGCGTCGTCATTTGGAGTTTTTGCACGTCGGACACGCCGTGCTCGGGGTAGAACACCATGATTTTTGTGCGCGGCACGTCGCGGAAGCCCTCGAGCGCGGCTTTGCCCGTGTCGCCCGAGGTTGCGACGAGTATCGCGAGATCGCGCGTCTCGCCCGTTTTTTCGAGTGACGCGCTCGACAGGCGCGGCAGCATTTGCAGCGCGATATCCTTGAACGCGCTCGTCGGACCGTGCCACAGTTCGAGCGTGAACGTGTCGCCGT
>JAISJJ010000096.1 GCA_031261585.1 Oscillospiraceae bacterium | reverse complement strand
GGGTTTGGACGGCGGTTACGACGTTGGACGTGGGACGCGCCGTAGGGGACGCCGCCCTCGGCGTCCCGTCCCCGATAATACGCAAACCCGAAACGCGGGACGCCGAGGGCGGCGTCCCCTACGACTACATTGCAACGCGTACCCTCGTCCAATCCTTGCCCCCTTTCGGAAAGGGGGTGCCGTCCGCAGACGGCGGTGTTTGCCCCTCGTCCAACGCCGCATCCCCCGTCCAACGCCTAAACTGCACACTGCCAACTATCACAAGGAGAGACACCTTATGTCATTTTTCACCGATAACGAAGCCGCTATACCTCGCGGTACCGTGCGGACGCGGTTCGCGCCGTCGCCTACGGGGTACATGCACGTCGGCGGGTTGCGCACCGCGTTGTACACGTATCTGATCGCGAAAAAACTCGGCGGCACGTTCATTCTGCGCATCGAGGACACGGATCAGAACCGACTGGTCGAGGGTGCGACGGAGATCATCTACCGCACTTTGCGCGACTGCGGCTTGACGTGGGACGAGGGTCCCGACGTGGGCGGTCTGACCCCGCCGTACGTCCAGTCCGAGCGGCGCGATATATACCGCCGATACGCCGAAAAGCTCGTCGAACTCGGCGGCGCGTACGTCGACGGAGACGTGATACGCCAAAAGATACCGCGCGACGGCGAGACGACGTTCAGCGACGTGATATTCGGAGACATCACGGTGCCGAACACCTCCGCGTCGATGGACGAGGGCGTGCTGCTGAAATCCGACGGACTGCCGACGTACAACTTCGCGAACGTCGTCGACGACCACCTGATGGGCATAACGCACGTCGTACACGGCAGCGAGTACCTCAGTTCCATGCCGAAATACGTGCTGCTGTACCGCGCGTTCGGGTGGGAGATGCCCGAGTACGTCACCGTGTCGCCCGTCATGCGCGACGCGCAGCACAAACTGAGTAAACGCAACGGTGATCCGACATACGAGGACTTGCTGACACAGGGCTATCTGCACAGCGCGATACTGAACTACGTCGCGCTGCTCGGTTGGTCGCCCGGGGGCGAGCGCGAGTTTTTCACGCTCGCGGAGCTTGAAGCGGTGTTCGACACGCACGGCATATCGAAATCCCCCGCGATATTCGACATCGCGAAACTGCGCTACTTCAACGCCGAGTATATCCGCGCGCTGGAACCCGCGCAATTCGCCGCACTCGCCGAGCCGTTCATCAAGAGCGCGATCGGCGACAGCTTCGCGGTCGCGGACGTCGCCGCGCTCGTACATTCGCGGTGCGAGGTGCTGGGCGAGATACCCGAGACAATCGGGTTCCTGAACGCCGTGCCGCCGTACGACACCGAGCTGTACACGCACAAAAAGTCGAAAACGGACGCTGCAATCTCACTCGACGTGCTTCATCGCGCGTTGCCGGTACTCGAATCGCTCGAACCGTGGACGCGCGACGCGCTGTACGACGCGCAGGTGGCACTCGCGGAGAGTCTCGGCGCGAAAAACGCGCTCGTGATGTATCCGTTGCGCATCGCGGTGTCGGGTCTCGCCGTCACCCCTGGCGGTGCCGCCGAGATCGCCGCGATACTCGGAAAAACCGAGACGCTCGAACGTGTGCGCGGCGCGATAGCCAAGTTGGAGGTTTGACGTGAACAGAACTTTCGGAAAACTCATCAGCCTGATCGTCACGGCGGCACTCGTCGCGGTGCTCGTACTCATCGTGCTGCCCGGCGAACACGCGCAACCCGCACCGTCGCCGACACCCACACCGTCCGCGACACCGCCCGTGTCGCCGAACACACCCGACAATCCCGATGATCCCGAGACATCGTCCGCGCCGCCGACGGAAACCCCGCCCCCGTCGGATTTCACGCACTACGCAACCGTGATTGCACCCGACGGCACCGCCGCGTCAGTCGGTCTGAGCAACGATTTCTCCCCCGGTACCGTGGGCGGCGTTGCTGTCAATCTGTACACGGCGGGTACGGTCGATCCCGACGAACCCGTGTACATAAGTCTCACGTTCCGCAGCGGCGAGGCGGCACTCACGGCACCCGCCGCGCTCGAATGGTGGTGTATGCTGAACGCCGTGCCGTCAAGCACCGATTTTGAGGAGACGACGCTCGGCGGTGCCGCCGCGTACTTCCTGTCGCGCACGAACGACCACTACACAGCCGAAGCGTGGCTGATACCCCACAACGACAAGCACTTCGAGGTGATGATCGCGTTCTCCACGCCCGAGGAGCGCGCCGCGCTGATAAAAGCGGTAGAGTCGTTCGCGATAAGTTGACAATTGACAATTGACAGTTGACAATTAAGGACGAGGGTTGCGATTTTACCGTAACCCTCGTCCTGTTTTCGTAACTGTCAACTGGCAACTATCAACTGTCAACTGTTAATTGCCCATAGTCTACTTTTCCTACCCTTGTCCTCGGCAACGCGTCTATGAAACGATACTCGCGCGGTCTGGACTGCGGGGCGAGTGCGGCGCGGCACCTTTCGCGGAGTGCGGTTTCGAGTGCGGCGGTGTCCGTGTTATCGTCCACGACGATGAACGCTACTACGCGCTGCATGCGGTAATCGTCGGGTACGCCGACGACGCACGACTGCGCGACACCGCGCACGGCGTTCAGCACCGTCTCGACGTGGTGCGGGTAGACATTGTAACCCGACGAGACGATCACGCGCTTGAGCCGACCGCGAAAGTACAGGAACCCGCGCTCGTCCATCGAGCCGAGATCGCCCGTGCGCAACCAGACTCTGCCGTCGGGCAGTGTGATCAACGCCTGCGCCGTCTCGGTCTCGTCGTCATCGTAGCGCGGCATCACGAGCGGGCTTGACACGAGAATTTCGCCCGTCTCGCCACGCGGCAACTCGTCTGTCGTGTTGGGCGCGACGATTATCATGCGCGTATCCTCGAACGGCAGACCGATTGAGCCGTCGGGCGCACCGTCCGGCGGGGTCAGACAGCACGCCGTGACCGATTCCGTCAGCCCGTACCCCTCGCGGACGCGCACGGGACTGCCGCGCTCCGTCAAAAACGCGTCGAGCCGACGGTGCAGCTCCGTCGGTAGTGAGTCGCCGCCCGAGAACACACCGCGCAGAGTGCCGAGGCGCATGTGCGCCGTGTTCGGCAGGCGTAACAACGCCTCGAACAGCGTCGGTACGCCCGCGATATAGTTCACGCGCCGCCGCGACAGGATTTTCGCATACGACGCAACCGTAAATCGCGGCACTAAAAGCGCGCATAACCCCGCGACGAGCGACGTGTGGACGCACACGCCCAGTCCGAACCCGTGGAACATCGGCATGACCGCGAGCATACGCCCGCCCGCTTCGATGTTGCCGCCCGCCGCGATTGTGCCGCGCGCGAGGGCGTTGAAGTTGAGGTTCGTCAGCGCGATACCTTTCGGCATACCGCTTGTGCCGCCGCTGTACAGCACGACGGCGATGTCGTGCGCCTTGCTCGATACCGTTGCGGTATCGGGGCTTTTTGTGCCGCCGAGCCGCCAAAATCGGTGCCACGGCAACACGTTTTGCGGCATTTTCTCGCGCAACCGCGCAAATCCCGCGATCGGCAGCATGTCGAGCGGCGCGGTCAGTATCACGCGGCGCAGGTTCGCCGCGCGGAACACGTCGCGCAGGTCATCGTAGAATTGGTACAGCGTCACGGCTATCTCGGCGCGCGACGACGACAGGTAAAACGCCATCTCCTCGGGCGCGGACAGCGGGTGCGTGAACACGGCGACCGCGCCGAGCGCGTTCAGCGCGTACAGCAGCGTCACCGCCTGTGGGCAGTTCGGCAGCGAAACGACGACGCGCGTCCCCTCGCGCACACCGATGGCGGACAGCGCGGCGGCGCAGTGCCGTATGTCGCGCGCCAACGCGGCGTACGTGTGGTGAAAGCCGAAATACTCCCACGCGCGCAGCGTCGGATATGATTGCGCGGTCTCGAACACGAGTGCCGCCATTGATGTCTGCGGATAGTCCATTGTGCTCCTTGTGAGAGGTTAGAGGTTATGTGAGAGGTTGGAGGTTGGAGGTTAGAGCGCGGGGACGGGGGACGGGGGACGTTGGACGGGGGACAAA
>JAISJJ010000084.1 GCA_031261585.1 Oscillospiraceae bacterium | reverse complement strand
TGTCAAGCCCTTTCGTGAAAGAAAATGGTGTGGATACATTGCGTTGATAATTATCGGCACCGCAATTTATGATTCGCGTTGTCGTAGGGGCGGGTCTTGACCCGCCCGTTGTCCGCGTGATGCAGCGGCGGGTCGGTCAAGACCGACCCCTACATTAGAGTTGCGCTCTATCCCAATCTGTCAGCGTCATTTGTCCACACCTCGTGAAAATTCGGCGTTATGATGGTGTGATTTTTGCTCCTGCCCTGCGTGTGCAAATACACATGATACAGCATAGCACAAAACTCGATGAAATGCAACATAAAATTTTCCGAAAAAGCGCAAAAAACGCCCACAGCAATGCCGACCGTAAACAGTCCCGCGCGCCACCTGTCACTCCGCGATTTTGCCCGACAGCACGTCGCCCTCCACACGCTCGACCACAACACGGCGCATCTCGCCGCGCGACGCACCGTGCGCCGTGACTTCGAGGTAGTTGCCCGAATGTCCGTGCGCTGTCCCGTCGCGCTCCGTCTCGAACAGCACGGTCAGCGTCTTGCCGACCTGCGCGTTGAGGAACGCCGCGCGCGTCTCGGCGGCTGCGTCGCGGGCGAGTTTCGCGCGCTCGGACTTCACGGCGTTCGACAGTTGTCCCGCCATACTCGCGGCGAGCGTCCCCGCACGCTTCGAGTACGGGAACACATGCACCGCCGAGAACGCGCACTTGCGCAAAAATTCGAGCGTCTGCGCGAACTCCTCGTCCGTCTCGCCCGGGAAACCCACTATCAGGTCGGCAGTTATGCCGCAGTTGTCGAATTTATTACGCAGCATCTGCACCGACCACAAAAACCGCTCGGTGTCATACTTGCGGCGCATACGTTTCAGCGTCGCGTCGCACCCCGATTGCAGCGACAGGTGAAAATGCGGCGCGAGGTGCGCCATTGTGCCGAAATACGCGGTTGACACCGCGTTTATCGCCGTCGGTTCGAGCGACGATAGTCGAATACGCACGTCGGGCGCGGCGTCCTCAATCTCGTACAGCGCGTTCAGGAGCGTCGTTCGCTCCATGTCCTTGCCGTAGGACGCTATCTCGATACCCGTGACGACGATCTCGCGGTACCCCTGCTCCGCGAGTTGCTTCGCCTGAGCCGCAATGTCGGCGAGCGGCATACTGCGCACACGTCCGCGCGCGTACGGTATCACGCAGTACGCGCAGAAATTGTCGCACCCGTCCTCGATTTTCAAACTCGCGCGCGTGCGCGAACTGTCCACAGCGGCGGGCAACAGCTCGAAAACCCCTGAATCGGCGATTTCGCGCGCGGTCTCTCCCCCGCTCATCAGTTTGTCAAGCGCGTCGGCGAAACCTAATCTGTCATGTGCGCCGTATACGAGTTTCGCGCCGCACTCACTCGCCCATTTCGGCTCAATCTCGGACGCGCATCCGCACACCGCGAGTACCGCGTCGGGGTTGTCGCCAAGCAACCGACGTGCCGCCTGACGCGACTTCCGCGCCGCCTCGCCCGTCACGGCGCACGTGTTCAATATCACCGCGTCGCACAGTTCGCCGTCGGCGGCGTGTGTGTGTCCGCGCTCGGTGAGAAGCGTCGCGACGGCGGCGGATTCGTATTGGTTGACCTTGCAGCCGAGCGTCTCAATTTTGAATCGCACAGTGTGAATTTTTCCTACTTTCCCTTGTTTTTCCGTTTCTATGTGATATAATAGAGCCGCTTAGCGAGCTTGCGAGTTTAGCGGGTCTTTATGCAAGAGCTTACTCGCACTTGGC
Source organism: Oscillospiraceae bacterium (assembly GCA_031261585.1). Classification (GTDB taxonomy): domain Bacteria; phylum Bacillota; class Clostridia; order Oscillospirales; family Oscillospiraceae; genus JAIRRO01. The sequence continues at coordinate 27,694 of JAISJJ010000084.1, read as the reverse complement.
GAGGAACGAGCTTAGTGCGAGTGCTATTGTATTATATAGTAATAAATAAAAAAAATCAATCGTCAAGGGGAAAGATGAGAAAAATACTTATAATCGCGCTCGCGTTGGGGCTTATGCTGTCACTCGCCGCGTGCAAAACCGCACCCGATCCGAGCGGTTACGAGAAGTCCGCGTCGGGTATCACGATTCAAAACACGTACGGTGTCGCGTTCGACGCTGACGCGCTCCTGAATCAACCGCTCAAACTCAAACTGCCCGCAAACAAGCCGAATGTGCTGATAATCCACTCGCACACGAGCGAGGCGTACACCCCGACCGAGCTGTTCCCGTACACCGAGTCCGACCCGTACCGCACGCAGGACCCGACGCGCAACGTCGTCGCCGTCGGTAATGTGATCGCAAACGCGCTGACGGAGCGCGGGTTAAACGTAATCCACGACACCACCGTGTACGACCACCCGCAGTACGACGGCAGCTACGACCGCACGTTTGATGCCGTCTCCGATTATCTGGATCAATACCCGTCGATTGAGATCGTACTCGATATCCACCGCGACGCGGCTGAGGATTCGGCGGGCAACCAATACAAGACCATCGCGGTGATAGACGGCGAGACGTGCAGTCAGGTGTCGCTCTTTCTCGGCACGGACGTTAAGTTAAAGCACAAGAAATGGCGCGACAACCTCGCGTTCGCGTTGAAACTCGACTACGAGATGAATCTCGGCTATCCGTCACTCGCGCGCCCGATCACGCTGTCGCAGTACCGCTACAATCAGCATCTCTGCCCGCAGTTTCTCATCGTCGAGGTCGGCTCGACGGGCAACACGCTCGAAGAATCGCTCGTCGCGGCGGGCTATTTCGCCGACTCACTCGCGAACGTGATACTCGCGAATTGAGGAGACGCATGAAAAAATTTTTGACCGCCGCACTCGCTCTCACGCTCACATTCACACTCGCCGCGTGTACCGTGCCGAACGAGCCGTCTACTACGTCGCCAACACCCACGCTGACACCCACCATCGGCGCGTACCTGCCCGATATCCCGCGCGAGTTCCCCGACGAGCCGTACACGCTCGGCGAGATCGGCACGCAGTACTACGGCGCGCCGCAGTACGAGTTCACGCCGAGCGCGGACTACGGCGCGATTGTGCCGTATATCGGCGGGGTCGTCAGCAAGACGATTGTACACAGCCCGACATACAGCACCGAGTTGCGCGCCATGATGCTCGGATTCGCGACGTCGGACGGCAAAATTATATGCGAACCCGTGTTCAGCGACTGTCTGTTGTATACGGACGGCGACACGGCTGTCTATGTCGCGCGTCGGTCACGCTTTGTCGGCGGGAAAAACGTGCGCGAGGATTGGCTGATCCCCGCGTCGGGCGCGTGGGCTGAGCGGTACGACACCATCAACGCGGGAAATCCTGATATCGCTATTGCCCGCGGTTATATCGCGGTTGAGCGCGGCGGCAATTGGGGTGTTATCGACTATTCGGGCGGGATTGTCATTCCGCTTATCTCGTGCGCACTCCCGCATATATACACGGACAACGAACGCTATATTTTCCTGATAAGCGACATAAGCAACAACGCGGTTGACATAACGGACGCTCACGGCGTTTTGAAAAGGGCGTCGACGTATGTGGCGCAATACTGGGTTGACGAAAACGGCACCCGCGTCACCGACACCGAATACGTCGATTTCAGCGGCGATATGTCGCGCCAACCCTTTATCGAGCCTGACGGATACTACCGCATCGGCTACCATAGCGGTGAGGACGGTTATCCGCAAGGCTATCCGTTGGAGGTTTTCCCGTCGTTTCAAGACATCTCAGGCGCGCTTTACGGCGAGATAACGCTTCAAATCGGCGGTTCTTCGTACATCATTGACGCCGCAGGCAAATCCTCCGAGACGCGGTTGCCCGACGGCACCGTGATAGTGCGCCGCAGTCTGCTCGGCGCACAGTTCGAGTAAGGAGACACATGAAAAAACTGCCCGTACTCATACTCGTCCTCGCGCTGACCCTCGCCGCGTGCAACACGCCGACGGTCGAGCCTGTGCCGTCGCCGTCGCCCACGCCGACGCAACCTTCGCCCACACCGACACCCACCATCGGCGCGTACCTGCCCGATATCCCGCGCGAGTTCCCCGACGAACCGTACACGCTCGGCGAGATCGGCACGCAATATTACGGCGCGCCGCAGTACGAGTACACGCCGAGCGCGGACTACGGCGCAATTGTGCCGTACATCGGCGGGCTGTCCAAGCCCGCAAGGCACAGTCCCGAGGGTCTTGAAGGCGTACTCGTCGGTTTCGCGACGCTCGACGGGCGCGTGATCTGCGAACCCGTGTTCAGCGACTGTCAGGTGCTGTCGCTTGGCGGCGACACCGCGTATATTGCCCGCCGACTGCGCTACGTGAACGGCGAGAACGTGCGCGAGGACTATGTAATCACCGCGTCAGGCTCGCGGATTGAGCGGTACGATGAGGTTCGCACCACTTTTTACATTTACGCGGAGTTTTTCGGCGAAACCGACGACGCCAACGAATACATCACCGTACGGCGCGGAGAAAAGTGGGGTCTTATCGACCTCGCGGGCGGCGAGGTGCTGCCGACAACCTCGGACTTTGAGATCGAGGTGTTCAGCAGTCCTGACGGCGACGTGTTTCTGATGACGGAGATATCGGACACGCGCGTCGATTACGTGTTTGACCCCGAATACGGCGACCACGAAATCACAATCAGCGTGCCTGAGACGATCGCGCACTATTTTGTCAACGCATCGGGTAACCGTGTCACGCAGTCGGAGTTTGCCGTATACGCAGAAAACGAATCGTTGCTGCTGGAGTCTGTGGAATACAGAGACGGTGTATTACAGTTTTACAGCTTCGGCTATACTGTTCCCGACGGGTTCGAGCGCGAGTACAACGACGACATAGCCGCGCACGATTTATCGATCGCGCTTTGGTTCTACGAGAATCCGAGACCTGACGCGGGCGGCGTAAGGACTGTTAATTTTCTCAATTGCCGCGATGTCACGCCGCCGTTCATAGTCTACGTCGCCGCCAAATACGCCGAGACGCGGTTGCCCGACGGTACCGTGATAGTGCGCCGCAGTCTGCTCGGCGCACAGTTCGATTAAGGAGACACATGAAGAAACTATTGAAACTCGTACTCTCCCTGACCCTCGCGCTAACCCTCACCGCGTGCAACACGCCGACGGTCGAGCCTGTGCCGTCGCCGTCACCCACGCCGACGCAACCGTCACCCACACCGACACCCATTATCGGCGCGTACCTGCCCGATATCCCTCGCGAGTTCCCCGACGAACCGTACTCGCCGCTCACTGTTGACGAGATCGGCACGCAGTACTACGGCGAGCCGCAGGTTGAGTTCGTCCCGAGTGATGACTACGGCGCGATTGTGCCGTACATCGGCGGCATATCGAGCGGCAAGTCGAACGGTATGCTCGGCAGCGCGCTCACGGGATTCGCGACGCTCGACGGGCGCGTGATATGCGAACCGATTTTCAGCGACTGTCAGGTGCTGTCGCGAAATGGCGACACCGCGTATATCGCCCGTCTGTTGCGCTACGTGAACGGCGAGAACGTGCGCGAGGATTGGTTGATCCCCGCGTCGGGCGCGTGTGCTGAGCGGTATGATGAGATTTACACGGGGTTCAGTGCCTTATACGAGCTTGATCGTAACGAGTTTGAAATCGGCGACAGCTATCAGTTAAACGAATACATCAGCGTAGCGCGCGGCGGCAAATACGGACTCACAAACCTCGCGGGCGAGGAGATTTTGCCGCTGATCTCGGACGCTCGGGTGGAACCGTTCGCCGCGCCTTTCGGCGACGCCTACCTGATAACCGAACTCTCGGAGAATCGGATCGTCGTCGACATAGATTTAAGCGACCTGATAGGCGAACCGCTCGGCACACACGTTGAGAAAATGTATGTACCTGAGACGACCGCGCACTACTTCATCAACGCGGCGGGTGAGCGCGTCTCCGAAAATGAATACGTGGACTATCAGGAGCACAAAGACATTGCGACGGGAGATACAGGCAACGTACTGACGGATTTCGATTTCGGCTACACCGTTCCCGACGGCTACATAAAAAAAGCGTACACTATTCTCGTCGCGTACGCGGCACACGCCGCTACGGTCGCGCTGTATAACACCCACTACGATCGGGAAGCCGATCTGATGTATAACGTGCCGCTCGAATGTCTCGACATCGACCCGCCGTTCGCGCTGTACGCAACGTCGACGTACGCCGAGACGCGGTTGCCCGACGGCATCGTGATAGTGCGCCGCAGTCTGCCGAACTCGGTACTCGACTAAACAAAAAGCTGCGGGGCGTGAACCGTCCCGAGTTAATACGCAAAAATTAAGGAGAATCATGAAAAAATTACTGACACTTGTCCTCGCACTCGCACTCACGCTGTCCATCGCGGGGTGTAACAACACGACGGTCGACCCCGTGCCGTCTGCCACGCCGTCCGCAGAATCGACCGTCTCTCCGTCGCCTACGCCGACACCCGAGGGCTTTGAGCTGACCGCCGAGAACTTCCCGCGTCTCGACGGGTCGACCGCGACGATCCCGCTCGCCGAAGCCGTCGTCGCGACGCTGCTCGGCATACCGCGCGCCGAAGCCGCCGAATTCATCAACTTCTCCACGACGACCTATGCGTACCAAAACCTCATGCGGGAGGAGACCGACCTGCTCATCGTCTATGAGGGGTTGAAAGAGACGATGGATTACGTGCGTGACGAGTTTATTCTCGCACCTATCGGGCGCGACGCGCTCGTGTTCCTCGTCAACGCCGAGAACCCGATTGACGACATCACCGAGGAACAGCTCATCGCGATTTATCGCGGCGAGATCACGAATTGGAACCAAATCGGCGGCTCGGACGGCGAGATTATACCGTACCAGCGCGATGAGTCGTCGGGTTCGCAGTCGATGTTCCGTAAACTCGTCGTCGGTGCGGCGGAACTCGTCGAGGCACCCGCAGGGCTTGTGATATCGGGCATGTACGGGCTTGTCGAGGCTATCGCGAACTACGACAACGGTCCGCGCGCCATCGGCTACAACGTGTTCTACTACGTGACGCAGATGAAAGACGACGAGAACGTCAAGATGCTGTCCATCGGCGGCGTGATGCCGTCGAGTGAGACCATCGCGTCGGGCGCGTACCCGTACTGCAACGACTTCTTCGCCGTGATACGCAAAGACACGCCGTTGGAATCCTCGACGTACGCCGTGTTCAACTGGTTGCAGGGAGCGCAGGCGCGCGATCTGATGTCTCACGAACATTACGTGCCGCTGTTGCCATGAGACGGCTGATAACGCTTCTGTTCGCGGTGTTGCTCGCGGTGTCACTCGCCGCGTGTAACACGCCGACGGTCGAGCCTGTGCCGTCTCCGTCACTATCACCGACCGCAACACCGACACCGACCGTCGGTGCCGTCCTGCCCGATGTCCCGCGCGACTACCCCGACGAACCGTACACACCGACGGTGATTGACGAGATCGGCACGCAGTACTACGGCGCGCCGCGATATGCGTTCACGCCGAGCGCGGACTACGGCGCGGTTGTGCCGTATATCGGCGGCAAAATCGGCAGAGCGGGTCCCGATATCGACGGACCGAACGCGCTCGTGGGCTTCGCGACGCTCGACGGGCGTATAATATGCGAACCCGTATACACCGACGTCAGCGTCATGTCGGACGGCGAGAACACCGTATATATCGCGCGCAAACTGAGCTATATCAACGGCGAGAACGTGCGCGAGGACATTATGATAGCCGCGTCGGGCGCGTGGGCGATAACCGCCAACGAGATCACCGACGGCAACATTCGTCGCGGCAACACGTGGGAACGCGTCAACTTCGCGGGTGAGTCGTATCTGCCGATAACCTCGGATTTCCGCATCGATCTCTACACGAGCGCGGACGGCGGCACGGCGTATCTGATAACGGAGATCAGCGACACGTGGTTCGACTACGAGTACGATATCAGCGAGTACTATGACGCGGAACCCGACACGTACTACCGCACGGTGTACCTGCCCGAGACGCTCGATTACTATCTCGTCGACGCGTCGGGCGCGCGGCTGACAGAGACACAACGCGCAAACTACGCCGAACACGAGCGCGAGATAGAGTACATGGAGTACTATCGCCCCGCCGACGCGCTCGATTTCGCGTTCACCGCGCCCGACGGCTATGTGCGCCAATACTTCTACGGCGGTATTGTGCGATGGGCTGTCTCTGACGTGTTTGCTTTCAATTGGGTTGACGGACAGTCTCTTGTATGTCTCGATGTCGACCCGCCGTTCACGATATTTGCCGCCGACAAGTACGCCGAGACGCGCTCGCCCGACGGTGCCGTGATCGTGCGCCGCGCCTTTTCGGACTCGTCGCTCGACTGATAGGAGAAACGTATGAAAAAACTGTCGTCACTCATTCTCGCGGTGTTGCTCGCGGTGTTGCTCGCGGTGTCACTCGCCGCGTGCAACACCCCTGCGACGGTCGATCCGTCACCGATACCATCGCCGTCAGCGTCACCGACCGCAACTCCGTCCACGTCGCCGACACCCTCGCCGACGCCGACACCGCAACAGTCCCCCACCGCGCCGATACCTGCCGTTCTGCCCGATATTCCGCGCGACTTCCCCGACGAACCGTTCACACTCGACGAGATCGGCACGCAGTACTACGGCTCGCCGCAGTACGAGTTTGTGCCGAGTGATGAGTACGGGGCGGTGGTGCCATACGTGGGGGGATTACGTAGTGTTTACGACGGCGATCGTGTACTCATCGGCTTTGTGACAACCGACGGGCGGGTAGTTTGCGAACCTATATTCTCGTCGTGCAACGCGTTGTCTGATGGTGACATATCTGTATATGTCGCAGAACGACCTCAATATGTTGGCGGCAAAAACACTATCGAGTATTGGTTGATCTCCTCGTCTGGTGCGAGCGCGACGAAATATGAAAAGATATACTCCATAACCAATAACTATTCCCCAACCGGTTATTTGACTGTTCAGCTTGGCTACAAGTGGGGTGTTATCAAATATTCCGGCGATATGGTATTGCCGATGATATCCGATTATGCAGTCGATATGTATTTGAGCGAATCGGACAATGTGTTTCTTATAACCGAAATAGGTAAGGAGTGGAAAGACCGCGCAATTGACATCGCAGGATATGGCGAAGAGTTTTACGATGAAGATTATACGCTTGATCCCATATACGTCAATATCCGTGTGCCTGAGACTATTGCAAAATTTTTCATCGACGTTTCAGGTTCGCGCCTTACTGAGTCGGAATATATCGTCTATTCGGACGCTGATTGGCGTATGCGCGAAGCATACAAATACGATAACGGAGTGTTGAGAGATTACAGCTACAAATATGCGATCCCGAGCGGTTACAAACCGATACCAATTACGGGTGTGTCACACTATATCGGAGTATACAGCAATGATTATCTTGACATCGACCCGCCTTTTGTGATATTTTGCTCTTCAGAATACCATTACAGTTCCGAACCCTCACCCTATTTCGAGACGCGTCTGCCTGACGGCACCGTACTGGTACGCCGTTCCCAATTATATTTGAATGATGATTAACAAAAGGAGAAACATGAAAAAAGTACTGCTATTTCTGCTGATTACTGCTCTCGCTCTGTCTGCCGTCGCGTGTAATACGTCGTCCGATACCGTGCCATCACCGTCGCCCACAACTGAACCGTCAATAATGCCATCGCCTACGCCGTCGCCTACGCCAACACCCGACCCATCGCCCTCGCCTACCCCGCCGACATTCAACTTGACCGCCGAGAACTTCCCTCTCCTTGATGGTTCGACAGCAACAATTCCGCTCGCGGAAGCTATGGTCGCGACATTGCTCGGAATCCCACGAAGCGAAGCCACAGAATACGTCAACTTTTCTGGTACGTCCACCGCGTGGAGTTGGTTTTTTTTGGGACCAAATGATAACAACAACTTAATTATAGCATACGAGGGCAATTATGGTTATAGCGAAGACGAGGGTCTCATAATTGCCCCCATCGGGCGCGACGCTCTCGTGTTCCTCGTCAACGCCGCAAACCCGATAGACGATATCACCGAAGAGCAAATCATCGCGATATATCGCGGCGAGATAACCAATTGGAGTCAACTCGGCGGTGACGACGGCGAGATCATACCGTATCAGCGCAATTACAGTTCGGGTTCACAGACGATGTTCCGCAAACTTGTTGTCGGTGCGGCGGAACTCGCCGAGCCGCCGGGTGAACTCGTGCATACGGAGATGGGATCGCTTTACTTAGCTATCGCGGACTATAACAACGGTTCGCGCGCCATCGGCTACAACGTGTTCTATTACGTCACGCAGATGAAATCGGACATAAACGTCAAAATCCTGTCCGTCAACGGTGTCACCCCGTCGAGCGAGACTATCGCGTCGGGCGAATACCCGTACTGCAACGACTTTTTCGCCGCTATTCGCGCGGATACGCCCGTCGATTCCGCGACGTACGCGGTGTTCACGTGGTTGCAGGGCGAACAGGCGCGCGACTTGATGCTGCACGAGCATTACGTGCCGCTGCTGCCATGAGACGACTGATAACGCTACTTATCGCAGTGTTGCTCGCGGTGTCACTCGCCGCGTGCAGCACGCCCATGACGGTCGAACCATCGCCGTCGCCGTCGCCGACCGCAACACCAACACCGACCGTCGGTGCCGTCCTGCCCGATATCCCGCGCGACTTTCCCGACGAACCGTTCACGCTCGACGAGATCGGCACGCAGTACTACGGCTCGCCGCAGTACGAGTTTGTGCCGAGTGCGGAGTACGGCGGTATTGTGCCGTACATCGGCGGCACAACGGTCAGCTTTTATACGACCGCGCTCGTGGGATTCGCGACGCTTGACGGGCGCGTGATCTGCGAACCGATATTTTCAGACTGCACGGTGTACAAGAGCGGCGGCATAACGACGTATATCGCGCGGCGGCTGCGACCCGACAGCGGCGTGCGCGAGGATTGGCTGATTTCCGCGACGGGCGCGTGGGCTGCGCGGTACGACGCGATTCGCAACTGTGACTTGGCGTTCTACGAAATATACGAGAGTTATTACAGCCACCCCGACAATTTCGACGGCTATCTGTCCGTCCTCCGCGACGGAAAATGGGGAATCGCAACGCTCGCGGGTGATTTGGTGCTGCCGTTTATCTCGGATTACAGCGTCAGCGCGTTTATCCGCGCCGACGGCGAGGCGTTTCTGATAACCGAACTCTCCGAGAATTGGGTGGACGTGGCGTTTGACGTAAGCTATTGGTACGATAAACCGCTCGGCACTAATTTCATAACGTACCACGCGCCCGAGACAACAGCCCACTACTTCGTCAACGCGGCGGGCGAACAGCTCGCACCCAAACAGTACGTCGACTATCAGGCGTGTAAAGACGTGATATTGGGCGGCGAGCAACCCGATACGCTGACGGATTTCGACTTCGGCTACACTGTTCCCGACGGTTACACGGTCAAGCCGCATGTCCCGTGCAGGGCGCATCATATGTCTGCCGCGCTGAACACCGAGAACGTCGAGCAGGATCGTTTCGGAGACTGGACGATACCCGTGTTCAAACCGCAAGAATGTCTCGACATCGACCCGCCGTTTGTGATATACTGTACGCGGACACACGCCGAGACGCGGTTGCCCGACGGTACCGTGATCGTGCGCCGCAGTCTGCTCGATTCCGCGCGCGATTAGTGCAGGGAGAACCTATGAAAAAGCTGTTTTCGCTCATTCTCGCGGTGTTGCTCGTGATTTCTGCCGCCGCGTGCAACGCACCGACGATGGTAGAACCGTCGCCGACACCGCAAATCGGTGCCGTCCTGCCCGACGTTCCGCGCGACTTCCCCGACGAGCCGTATTCGCCGCTCGTGATTGACGAGATCGGCGCGCAGTACTACGGCGCACCGCAGTACGAGTTCATACCGAGCGATGATTACGGCGCGATTGTGCCGTACATCGGCGACATCCTGCGTCCGAACCTCGGATTCAACACCGACAGCGCGCTCGTGGGATTCGCGACGCTCGACGGGCGCGTGATATGCGAACCGATGTTTTTCGGGTGCTACTCGACGTCGCTCGGCGGCGAGACCGTGTATATCGCGCAACGCGACCGCTACACAGGCGGCAAAAATGTAAAAGAATATTGGCTGATCCCCGCGTCGGGCGCGTACAGTGCGCGCTACGACGAGATATCCACACGTTCAGGCGCGTACCTGACATATCGGCAGGGCGACAAATGGGGTGTCGTCGCCCTCGGCGGCACCGTGATTCTCCCGCCGATCTCCGATTGCGAGATTGACGCGTTCACTGGCGCGAATGGCGATGCGTTCCTGATAACCGAGCTTTCGGACACGTGGACTGACTACACGTACTACTACAACAGCGACATCGAATACGCGGTCACGACACCGGGCGGGAAATATTCCGTAACTGTCCACGCCCCCGAAATAGTGGCGCACTATTTCGTCGACTCGACGGGTGCGCGGCTCACCGAGACGGAGTGCGTCGATTACGGCGTATTTCACATTGAGTACAATGTCGGGTCGAATTATGGTGTGAAGCAAAACTTTGACTACGGCTATACGATACCTGACGGATTCGGCAAGGTTTCGCGCGCCGTCGTATATGAGCTTGATCGGGCTATATTTAAGGATTACACGGATATGCCAAACGAATATCTCGACATCGACCCGCGCTTTGTGTTATACTGTACGCTGATATACGCCGAGACACGTCTGCCCGACGGTACGGTGATCGTGCGCCGCAGTCTGACGGACACGCCGCTCGATTAATACGACATTCCAAAACTCTGTGGGAGAATTATCATGACAGTCTACTTTGACAACGCGGCGACGACGAAACCGCGACCCGAAGCCGTAGCCGCCGCGACGCGCGCGATGACCGAGCTGTACGGCAACCCGTCGTCGACACACGAGATCGGACGCGCCGCCGCGTTTGAGCTGACCCGCGCTCGGGAACACGTCGCCGCCGCGCTCGGCGGCAAGCCCGAGAACATCATATTCACGTCTGGCGGCACCGAGTCGGACAACCTCGCCCTGTTCAGCGCGGCTCAACTCGGCGCGCGGCACGGTAAGCACATCGTCACGTCGCTGACCGAGCACTCCGCCGTGCTGAATACCGCCGAGCGTCTCGCGAAACTCGGCTACGAGGTCACGTTCCTGAAGCCCGCGCGGTCTGGGATTATCCCGCCCGCCGATCTCACCGCCGCGCTGCGCGAGGACACGATTCTCGTGTCGCTCATGCTCGTGAACAACGAGACGGGCGCGCTCTCCCCCGCGTTCGAGTACGCGCGCGCGATACGGGCAAAATCCCCGAACGCGCTGTACCACGTCGACGCGGTTCAGGCGTTCGGCAAGATGCCGTTCACGGCGAAAAGTCTCGACGCGGACTTGATCTCCGTGTCGGCGCACAAAATCCACGGTATAAAGGGCGCGGGCGCGCTGTTCACGCGGTCGGGTGTCGCCCTGCCGCCGCAACTGTACGGCGGTCAGCAGGAGACGGGTACACGCTCCGGCACCGAGGCTATGCCCGCGATTATGGCGTTCGGCGAGGCGGCGCGGCTCGCGTCGTCCGAGATAGCCGAGAGCATGAACCACGCCGCCGCACTGCGCGAGATCGTCGTGCGCGCACTCGCGGAGATACCGAAAGCGCAGGTGCTCGTCGAGGGCGCGGCGCACATTCTGAGCATATCCCTGCCCGGTTACCGCAGCGAGGTGCTCATGAACTGCTTGGAGGACGACGGCATATGCCTGTCGCGGTCGTCGGCGTGCAAGCGCGGTGAGCGCAGTCGGATTTTGCAGGCGATGGGTGTCGCGCCCGACGTGATAGACGGCGCGCTCCGTGTGAGCTTCTCGCGCGACAACACGGTCGAGGAAGCGGAATACTTCGCCGAAAAGCTCATCGCGATCTCAAAAAGACTGTTTCACAGGTAGGTAGTACATGAAAACCGCACTGATTACAGGCGGCGCGCGCGGTATCGGCGTTGAGATCTGCCGCGCACTCGCGCGCGACGGCTACCGCGTCGCGATAAACTACGCAACTTCGCGCAATGCGGCGCAGTCACTCGCGTCGGAACTCGGCGGTATCGCGGTGTGCGCCGACGTGACCGATCCGCGCGCCGTATCAGCGATGTTCGGCGCAATCGGCGACGTTGACGCGCTCGTGTGCAACGCCGCAATCGCGCAGTACGGCGTGTTTCAGGACATTGCGGCGGACTGGCGGCGCGTGTTCGATGTGAATTTCGGCGGCACCGTAAACGTGATAAACGCCGCGCTCCCCGCGATGATACGCGAGAAGAGCGGCGCGATTGTGACGGTTTCGAGCGTATGGGGCGTTCGCGGCGCGTCGTGCGAGTCTATCTACGCCGCGAGCAAGTCTGCGGTGATCGGGCTGACGAAATCCCTCGCCTTAGAACTCGCGCCGTCGGGCATACGCGTGAACTGCGTCGCGCCCGCCATGATCGGCGCGGGCATGACGACCGACGCGTTCGGCGCGGACGACCTCGACGCGTTGCGCGACCGTGTACCGCTCGGCAAACTCGGCACAGCGCAAGACGTAGCGGAAGCGGTGTCGTGGCTGTGCAGCGACCGCGCGGGATACGTCACAGGGCAAGTGTTGGAGGTCGGCGGAGGGGGATGACAATTGGCAATTAACAATTAACAATTGACAATTAACGAGGGTTTGGACGAGAGTTGCGGGTACGTCTAACTTCTAACTTCTCACATCTCACACAATAAAAACGAGGACGGTTTCCCGTCCTCGTTTTCTTTGCCGCGGTCTGTTGCAGCCGCGGACTTGACGCAGCCTCAATGTTGCGCGGCAGGCACCTACTCGTCCTCGCCCTCTTTGTAGACGACGGCGACGATTTTCTCGCCTGTCAGTTGACTGAGTTTCCCCTCAAGTTCATGAACAAGTTCCAGTGCCTCCGCGCTGAGTTCTGCGTATTCAATCAACAAGGAAGCATCCCCCCTTTCATGTAAAGATGTATATATTTTAGCACATAATTTGTACAATTGCAAGCGTTATTTTTTGGATTTTGCGACTTTTTTACTCATCTGTGTTCCGCGAATCCGCCGTAGCGCGCCGCGCCGTGCGCGCGGACAGCCTCAGACGCACGTACCACAGCACTATCAGTATCTGCGCCGCACCGAACACCGTGAACAGCAGCCACGCATATGACAGACTGCTCAGGAAAAGATACACACATGCCGCGAGCGTCCACGCCAGCGCGCTGACCGAGATGAGCGTCGTTTTCGGACCCCACCACAGCGCGGACGTGACGACGAGTATGATCAGACTGACAGGCACCGCGAATATGAACGTCAGCCACGCGGCGTTCGAGTGAGAATACTGCGAAAAAAACATCTTCCACACGGCAAACGCGATTGTCGCCACGAACCACACGCCCACAATCATCTGCAAACACATGACTATGCGCCGTTTGAACCGCAATTCGTCCGCGTCGGGCGGCGGCAACGGCGCGTTCTCGGACAGCAGGTCGTTCACTGTCACGCCGTACAGTTCCGCAATCGACACGAGGACATAGATATCGGGCGCGGCGGCACCGCGCTCCCACTTTGAGACGGACTTGTCGGAGTAGTTGATAAGCTCCGCAAGCTCACTCTGCGTCATGCCGCGCGAACGTCGATAAAACGCGATATTCGCGGCGATGCGCCTGTTGACCGTCTGTGTATCGGGTCGGGAAAAAGCCATGGTCAGCTCCAAACTACTGAAATTTCAGCACTCTACTTATAGTAGAGTATACATTATAACTCTATTTTCACTAAAATGCAACAGTAGAATTTCAGTGAGTGGGGAGTGTATTGCTTTTTTCTGCGCAATATTGTATGATTGCTGTAAAAGAATTTACGCGCTCGATGCGCAAAATGTAGGAGGAAACTAAAAATGCCCGCATTTCAACTGACCTGCTGTTCCACTTCCGATCTGCCGAAAGAGTACTATGAGACACGCAACATCCCCGTGGTGTACTTCCGATACATTCTCGACGGTGAGACGCACTACGACGACTTCGGACAGACGATACCGCTCAACGAGTTCTACAAGCGCATGGAGGAGGGCTCCTCACCGACGACCTCGCAGGTCAACATGTCCGAATACATCACGTTTTTCGAGCCGATTCTGCGGCGCGGCGAGGACATACTGCACCTGTCGCTGACCTCGGGCATCTCAGGCTCGTACAACTCCGCAAAACTCGCGGAGACCGAGTTGCGCGGTCGCTATCCCGAGCGCAAGATCATCGTCATCGACACGTTGGCGGCGAGTTCGGGTTACGGACTGCTGCTCGACAAAGCCGCCGACTTGCGCGACGAGGGCAAGTCCATCGACGAGGTCGCGGAATGGGTCGAGACCAACAAACTGCGCATACACCACTGGTTCTTCACGTCCGAACTCAAATATCTGCAACGCGGCGGGCGCATCTCCGCCACGGCGGCTCGCTTCGGCTCACTGCTGAATATCTGCCCGCTGATGAACGTGTCACACGACGGTTTCCTCACGCCGCGCGCCAAGATTCGCGGCAAGAAGCACGTCGCCGCCGAAGCGGTCGAGCGCATGAAAGCACTCGCGGACGACAGGTTAAACTACACGGGCAAGGTGTTTCTGTGCAACTCCGCCGTGCCTGACGAGGCGCGCGAACTCGCGTCACTCGTCGAATCGACGTTCCCGAAGATGGACGGCAAGGTAAAAATCTGCGATATCGGCACCGTCATCGGCGCGCACACAGGTCCCGGCACACTCTCGATATTCTTCTGGGGCGATCCGCGAGTTGACTGACGACGAGTGACAATGCGAATCAATTGACAATGCGAATCATGTGTTGAAAAGAACCAACGTATCGTAGGGGCGGGTCTTGACCCGCCCTTTCGCTGTTGCGCGCGACTTGCGTCGCGGGCGTTTTTAATCTTCTCGATAGCTTGTCCGCGCTCGCCGCGCGGCGTTACTTTCTTTCGGGAGAAAGTAACCAAAGCCCGCAGGGGCTTGCGAGCCCCTTGACCCCGAGTTCACCGCGCCCTTCTCGCTTCCGTGAGACGCGAGAACGGCAGCGGCGGCGATGGTGGGCAAAAACCGCGAGTTCCTTTAACCGAGAACGGCAGTATTTGCGGAGTTCATGTCAAATCACTCCAAAACCGATTAGCGTTGCTTCGCTAAGGCGAGACAAATGCGTCACGTCACAGCAAAAGACACTGCGGCTCGTTTCGCTGCCGCACTTTGGCGTGTGTGCGGTTCCTGGTTCCCGCGCACGTTTCACGGTTTGTGTAGGGGCGACCCTATGTGGTCGCCCTGTTGGGCTATGCGAAATCCTTACGGGCGACCAATGGTCGCCCCTACGGCACTGCCCCGCAACCCCCGTCCAACCCCTGCCCCCTTTCGGAAAGGGGGTGCCGTCCGCAGACGGCGGGGGTTTGTTCCCCGTCCGTATTTGTTATCTGAGATCTGTTATCTGTCAAGTGGTCGCCCTGTTGTGGTCTGCATAAGTGTTCAACTCGTGATTCGCATTGACAATTGACAATGTACAATAAAAAACAGGGTTACGGTCTGCACGTAACCCCGTCTTTTGTTTGCTTATTTTACGGTTTCACGTTCGACAATGCGGTGCGCAGGACAACGGAGTAACCGTATGTATACTGCACTTGGACGACAACGTACAGATAATCGTCATTATACCAGAAATCATGCACATGCTCGTCGCCCAAATAATATTGCTCAAACCAAGTTGCTCCCCATATTAGAGGACTACTCGGGTAAGCCTCTGTGTTTCCGCTGCTAACCTCAAATAATTCTGCGTCAAACGCGTTTCGTAACGCGTCAATATCAACAACGCTCTCAAGGGGGATAATCTCACCCGTGCGCAAATCTATGTTCGTTGCTCCGCGAGGAAAAAGTGGGTGCGCTGCGCCGGTATAATATACTGTACTGAAGAAAGAAACGCTGAACCTCTCCGCATCAACGTACTCGATATAACATCGTGTATTGTCCTCGTTCGGTCGTGTGTCCTCGTTTAATACGTATCCTATGTACGTTTTGTAGAGCATTTCGTTTATTTTCTTCTCGATGTCCGCGTCCGCAAGCCCTGAGATCACAGGATATTCCACAGAAATGTCATACTCCTCGTCCTGAAGCACATACTTTTCGATGCGCACGCTTGGTACGGAGGGCGACGGCGGCGTTTCTGTAATCGTTGGCGGCAACGATATTCGCGAGTCGTCAAGCACTTTTCCGCAAGCCGACAGCAACACCGCACACATCAAGCACACGAAAACGACAATCTTTTTCTTAAGGTTCATTCTGCAATCCTCGGTGTTAATTACCGTTTGGCATCACGTTCGACAGCGCGGTGCGCAGGACGATGTGATCGCCTACCACATGCGGCACCGAGATTATCACGTACAGATACGCGTCGTCGCACCAGAAATCGTACAGGTGTATGTCGCTGTTGCCGTAATACTGCTCGAACCAACTATCTGCCCACGACGGACCCTCGTCATAAATCCCCGAGCCGACCCCGTCGTAATACTCAACCAGCCCTGTATCAAACGCGCTGCGCAACGATTCAGCCCCCGCGACGCTGCCGAGTGAAAACACCGCGCCCGCGCGCAAATCAATGTTTATCGCGCCGTACACGCCGTTCGGGTGCGCTCCGCCGTAGTATGTATACGCGGCGAATGAGACGCTCAAACGCTCGGCGTCGATATACCGCAACGTCCAGCTCGCGTCAATATTCACGTTCGTGACGTCATCGCCCTCCTCAAAATAGCGGTTGACAATCGTATCATACAGCAACTCATTGACCGACGCATCGAGATTCGCATCCGCAAGCCCTGAGATTACGGGGTATTCAATCACGATATCCGCGCTTTCGCTCTGCAACACGTACCTCTCCGTGCGCACCGTCGGAACGGATACATCGGGCGACGGCGACGGTTCGGGTGACAGTTCGGGCGACGGCGACGGCACCTCAATTGTCGGTGACGGCGACACCTGCGCGTCGTCAACTATTTTTTGACAACCCGACAGCAGCACCGCGCACATCAAAAACGCGCAAATCGCAAGTCTTTTCAGCAGTTTCATTCCATAGCCCCCGTCCTCAATTGTCAATTGTCAACTGTCCGTTGTCAATTGCCAACGCCGCCGCCACGAACGAGCGGAACAGCGGGTGCGCGCGGTTCGGGCGGGATTTCAGGCACGGGTGGAACTGCACGCCGACGAACCACGGGTGGTCGGGCAACTCAACGATCTCGACGAGATTGCCGTTCGGCGACAGCCCCGTCAGCCGCAGTCCGCGCGCCGTGAGCTTCTCGCGGTACTCGTTGTTGAACTCGTAGCGGTGGCGGTGCCGCTCGGATATCGCGGTGTCGCCGTACGCGCGGTACGCGTTCGAGTCGGTTTCCAGCACGCACGGGTACTTGCCGAGACGCATGGTGCCGCCTTTTTTCGTGATGCCGACCTGTTCGGGCATGAGGTCGATCACGGGGTGCGGCGTCGTGAGATTCATCTCCGTGGAGTTCGCGCCATCAAGCCCGCACACGTTGCGCGCGAACTCGATGACCGCCATCTGCATGCCGAGACATATCCCGAAAAACGGTACGCGGTTCTCGCGCGCCCACTGCACCGCCTGAATCTTCCCCTCAATACCGCGGTCGCCGAAGCCACCGGGCACGAGTACGCCCGACACGCCCGACAGCGTCTCGTCGGCGGTCTCCTGCGTCACCTTGTCGGAGTCGACCCAGCGGATATTGACAATCGCGTCGTTCTCGATGCCCGCGTGTGAAAACGCCTCGACAATCGAGAGGTACGCGTCGTGCAGTTCGGTGTACTTGCCGACGAGCGCGATCTCGACGCTCTTTGACGCGTTTTTAGCGCGACCGACGATGCGCCGCCACTCGGTGAGGTCGGGTTCGGGCGCGTCAATGCCGAGTTTGCGGCATACGACGCGGTCAAGCCCCTCGTGCGCGAGCAGCAGCGGCACCTCGTACAGGCTCTTCGCCGTCGTATTCTGTATGACGCACTCGGGCGTGACGTTGCAGAACAGCGCGATCTTGTTGCGCACGTCCTGCGAGATCGTCCCGTCGCAGCGGCACACTAAAATATCGGGCTGTATACCGACGGACAGCAGCTCTTTGACGGAGTGCTGCGTCGGTTTGGATTTCTGCTCGTCCGACCCGGGGATTTGCACGATCAGCGACACGTGGATAAACAGGCAATTGTCGCGTCCGCGCTCCCGCGCTACCTGACGGATCGCTTCGAGATACGGCTGTGACTCGATATCGCCGACGGTGCCGCCGATCTCGGTGATGATCACGTCGTTCTCGCCGTCGTCGAGCGCGTAGACGCGCGCCTTGATCTCGTCGGTGATGTGCGGAATGATCTGCACCGTGCGCCCGAGGTAGTCGCCGCTCCGCTCGCGATTTAGCACCGACCAGTAGACCTTGCCCGACGACACGGACGAGTGCTCCGTCAGATTCTCATCGACGAACCGCTCATAGTGTCCGAGGTCGAGATCGGTCTCCGCGCCGTCGTCGGTCACGAACACCTCGCCGTGCTGATACGGGTTCATCGTGCCGGGGTCGACGTTGAAATACGGGTCGATCTTCTGCATCGTGACGCGCAGTCCGCGCTGTTTCAGCAGTCTCCCGAGACTCGCGGCGCAAATACCCTTGCCCAAGCCCGAGACGACGCCCCCTGTGACAAATATGTGTTTTACCATAAGTTCTCCCAATAATGTTTCGGCGTTATTTCGTGCCGCAGATGAGTGTCGGACACAAGATAAGCTATTATAACACAGTGTGGGGCAATGCGCAAGTGGTTTTTGCGGGGGGCGAGGGCGGGCTTCTTTCCCCGTATCCAAAGAGCGACGACTTTTCATAAACTGTGGAACGTTTTGAGCAAAAACGAAAAATGCACTCTCTTTTTAAGAGTGCATTTTATTCGGAATATTCATTTATTTTTCAATAACTCAACACCCAATCGTTTTCTAAATCTCTTTGTGCCGTTTTAAATGTAGCTTCTGTATCGGCAAACAATGACTTGGATACCGAAACGTTTTTATTAGAATCAATTCCAATCGTGAAAACTTCAACTGCGGTTTTAATATCTTGCAGCATTTCTATATGCGTTTTTCTATCTTTGAATAGGCTCAACGCTTTTTTCATTGTATTTGTATTTATAAATAAATCAAGTGCATCACCAGTTAAAAAATCTGTCCAACTATCTATTCCAGCCCACGTTAGCATTAGCGTCCCTGCCTGTCCCCATTGACCTTTGCTCCAATATTTCTCATTGTAATAGTCTTCTACTGGTTTTATGACAGCTTGTGCTGCCTTAAACCAAGAAACCATACCAGCATAAAGGTCAAAGACTTCCTTGGCATCAGAAGCAGTCATCAATACGGTTTGATAAATTGATACATCAAGGTTTTGCCTGTTTATCTCCCTTTGAATCTCAGTTATTTTCTTTTCTAATTCATCTGCGTATCGAAATGCTTCGTCGTAAAACTGAGCGGAGTATGCGACATATGTTACGCGTGCTAATTCTTCTGGGTCTATGGATTGGATGCTTGCAATAGCCGCAGCGGATAATGCAGCACCCCACCCCGTTGAAATAGTTGCCGCCACAGTTATACTTTGAACTATGCGCTTAAGATTTCGCTCAATTTCTAAATTTGATTTATAAGTACTTATTATTATAGGCGCACCAATCCTTGCATCTTTGATAAGCGTTTTCCATTCCGAAAACCGTTGATATATCGACCACTCTTTTGTCGAAATGTATAGGTTCTCTCCTTCTGTGGCAACAGAACAATTTAAGTCGTTGGTTATTGTGTTGGTATCTACAAAGGTAACTCCCGAAACGCTGTATGTCTTACTAACATCCGTAAAACTTCGCCCTTTGCCAGTTACCGATATCGAGGTGATTTTTCCATTACCAAATTCATCTACTATCGATACATTAAATCCCAACCCTTTTGCAGTCTGTTCAAGAGGTAAAAGCTTTTCACCTGATGTAGTTGTGGCAACCAATAGCGATGTTTTTTCGCCGTTAAGATAAGCCGATACTCGTTGCAATCCGTTTTCATCAGCAACAAAAGGTACTTCTATGCGAGCATCATCCCAAGCGTGAACTACCTCACCGCGCGCTCCGCCGTCGAGATTTTTCATATCTTTGATTGCCGAACACCCTGATAAAAGCACTATACTTGCGGCAAGTGCGATACACGTGATTCGTTTATTAATATTACACATAACTTTCCTCCGATTTAAGTTAAGCCGCCGATTTTCGGCGGCTTAACTGTTTTGATTTTACTTTTTGGTGTATAACGTACCTGCGAGTTCAAAAGATTTGTTGTCTATTACCTTACAAGGCAAATCGACATTCATTCCCGCTAGCTCGAACGAAAAGGTGCCGTCCTTGTAGGTATAGGGAATCTTGTCGTAACTCATAACACCGCCTAACATTCCAATTGTGACTTTACTCCCGCTGAATGACAGTGATGAGTATGGAGCAGATGAGAACAGCCCCGAATCGTCGGGTATGTATGTGCCGTTTGAAATTCCGCCGCCGCCGCACCCGACGAACAGCACCGCGCACATAATAAGCGCGAGTACGAGCGCGGTAGCTTTTGTGAGTTTTGAGAACATTGTGTTTTCCTCCTGATTTTTGTTATTTGTATTTGAACTTTAACGCTACGCAAACCGACTGATGAGCCAAAATATCAGCCACAGCACTATGTAGACCAGACCGTATCCGCCCAAAAGACCCGTGATTAACCGCCTGATATTTGTCGATTCTTTGATTTTAAGATATTGCAATCCCCAATCAAGAAACATCGCCGCTAAAAACGCAATCGGTATCCATAGGTCAACCTTTACCCACCAAAAGGTGGCGAACGCTGCTAATCGCCCTATGAATACACCCGTGCATCGTGCGCAAACAGGGAACTGTTTTCCTTTATAGAAAAAACTTCTTTCTGGCAACCGATGGCAGGGGACAATGCTTATCAACGCTATCCCTCTCTCGGGAATTTGTTTCCGCAAGAACCGCAAACCCAAAAATCAGTGTGGTGTACGACTTTCTTCTTGTTGCCGCACAGCAAGCCTAACGGTCCCAACAGGAACATTCCGCACGCCGCCTTGCCAACATCAACACCGCCCTCCGTATCGGTTTGCGTTGTAACTTGTAAGTTGGTTGAGCCGCATTTCGGGCATTTTACAGCCGAACCAGTCGTAGCTATCCCGCCTTTGTCTAACTTGTCAAGACATTCCGCCCAACTGCTCGCGCGCCCGTTTTCAAGATAACTTATCATCGTTGAAATTGCGGAGGTGTTGCGATAGTCCTGTGGAATGAGCCTGATAGCAGGAGATGCGTCGATTGCGTTTTCGACATTTCGGGAGGCCGCTGCAAGTTCCGCCATCACGTTTGGAACGATTTCTGCGTCAAATCTTTTGTTTAATCCACTTAGCGAGAAAGAAGTTTTACTCTTCAAAATGGCGGTAAATTCCGCGTTCCACTCCTTTTCCTCGGTGGGAACGGAATTATTCATCTGAAATCCCTTTCGGAACTTCTCTAAAAAGGTTTGTTTTCGTTGTGCTTTTTCCTTTTGCAAAACCAGCGCATCAACATTTCGCAGTTCATTTTTAGCGATGCGAAGCAGTTCTTCCAGTCTGCTCGCGTCTAACCCGATAATGTCCTTGGGACTTGATAGGTCTTGTAAACTCTCAGGCAAGGTTCTGTTGGTGTCCTCCATAGTTGTGCCGCTCCTTAAAGAATGTGTTTTCGGCGTTAGCGTGTTGCCGCAACTACTGCATAAGGTCGCTGTGTCGCTTGTTTCCGTGCCGCATTTTCCGCAAAACATGATGTTCCCTCCAAGAATTATTATGGTGTCTTTAATATGACATAGTTGTTTGCTTCGCAAACAACTGAATGCCCGGGCATTCAGGGCTGATTAGCGCGCCATTTCGCGCGCGTCACTCAGTGGTTCAAATTTTACAATATATTTTAAGGTTTGTCAACATCTTTTTTCATTTCCCGCGCATTTCCGCGCAAAAACAGGCAGCGTTTCCGCTGCCTGTCAATCGTCAATCTTCTAACTCGGGTCTGAACTCACCGAACGGGTCCGCCGTCTCCGTCTCGCCCTCGTAGCCCTCCTCGGCTTCGCGGGCGTTTTTGTCGCGATCCCATGGCGCGAACTCGACGGTCGCGACGTTCGACGCGCCGCCGGGGAACATCGACAGAATCGCGTCCTCCGCCGTCGCCATCACGCCGTAGATGTTCATCTCGTGGTCGTACTCGACGGCGTACACCGCGTCGGCGAGTTCGGCGACTTTCTTCACGGTCGCGCGGTACTTCTCGTTTTTCGGGAACTGCCGCTGACCGCCACCGGGCGCGCCTATCGTGTGCGAGAACATGTGGAACTCGCGTTCGAAGTCGATCACGTACAGGAAGTCGTTGTCGGAGCGCGCAACGACCATACGCCCGTCGGCGAGCGCGCTCAAAGCACGCTCGCCGTCACGGGGCAATAAATCAAGATTTACAATCGCGTCGGCAGCCATTTTTACTGTTCCTTATCGGCGTATTTTTTTGCTTTGCGCTTCCTGCGCGACTTCACGAGCGCGACGAGTATCAGCACGACCACCGCGATAATCAACAGCACGGGCAGAATCGCGACAATCGCCTTACCGAGCCACGCGAAGAACCGCCCGATAGCCTTAATCGAATCACGGAGCGCGTCGCCGATCTGCTGCCAATAGGTGCGGTGCGGCTGCTCTGTCTCGGTGTACTTCTCGACCTCGGCGATGTTCACCGACAGCGTCGAGTACGACACCTGACTGTCCATGTTGCGTTTGCTCGTTTCGAGCGACTCGATCTCGTACTGCACCTGCGCGAGCCGCGATTCAATCGACATGATGTCGGCAATCGTGTCCGCGCGTTCGAGCAGAATGTTGAGCCGCGTCTCCTCCGTGCGGTACATCACAAGGCGCGCTTCGTTGTCCGTGTACTGCGCGGTGATGTTGACTGCCGAAGATGTGAGACTGGTCACGTTGCCGAGTGTGCCGAGCGTAGACTTCGCGCCCTCGAACGCCACAGCGGGAATACGCACCGTGAACGTCGCGGAACGGTACGCCGTGTACATCGGGCGGTATACGCCGTCCGTACCCTTGACCTCAGGGATAATCGGCTTGCCCGACACGTAGCTGAACTCGACGAACCCGCCGAGCGACTTCACAAGCTCCTCAAACCGCTCGATTGTGTCGTCAAACGCTGTCGTCTCAATGGTTGCGTTGCCGCTGTACACGATCTTGTCCGTCGACGGAATGAGCGCGCTTGTCGCCGTGGACTGCGCCGACGTCTGCCTTATATCTGAGGAAAAATAGGCGGGCTCGGGTGTCGCCATCGGTGCTCGCGCCACCGCGAGGTCGTATTCGGCTCCGTCGTAGACGCCGTTGTAGTTGCTGTATGCCGACCCCGCGTCGTCTGTCTGCGGGTCTGCGGATTTGCCGCACGCGACAATCGCGGCGACCAACACCACCATGAGCAATATCGCGATTACGCTTTTAACTGTACGTTTCATTTGACGCACCTCCGAAAAAATTCGGCACTCTCTGCAATCTGCCGCTATACACGTAACACAATCGTGCGCCGTGAAACGTCGGATTTTATTTTACTGCTCCACGTCCGCGTAGTCCGCGTACTCTTCGGGGTGCAACGCGATATTGCGGCGTTCGGCAACTTTCAGCCGCACACCGTCGATGAACGCCGAAATCTCGTTGTGATAAGCAACCACAACGGCGACGATACCCGCGACGCACAGCACCGCGCCCGCGACGACAGCTATAACTTTCAGTGTTTTCATGAAAAACCTCCTAAACGCACTCAGCGTATTGTAATGATAGCACAAGCGAGGTGAAATTACAAGCGAAATTTTGAAAAGTGCGGCGCAGATGCACAAAATCGGCGCGGAAGTCTGCGTACCCCCGCGCCGATTAGTGTTATGTTACTGCTCCGCGATTTTACTCAACTGCGTTTATGAACCTGTGCAACACCGCCGCGACTTCTGCGCGTGTTGACCGCCCAAGCGGGTCAAATCTGTTTGCGTCCTTGCCATTGATCAAGCCTGCAGCGTACAGCAAGTTAACTGCGTTTACTGCATAATCGTTCACCAATCTCGCGTCCGCGAATTGCTTGATCGAACGCACTTCGTTCAATTGATACCCCGCAAAAGCTGCAAACCGTGCGAATATGACCGCCATATCCTGACGCGTTACAGGATCATCAGGTTTGAACAGCCCGTTGCCGTAGCCTTTTACAATACCGTTTTCCGCTGCCCACTTGATGTAAGGCGCGTAATACTGGCTGATGCTGACATCATCAAACGACACCCCGCCGTAACCGCTTACATTTACATTATAATAGCGTCCGAGAACGGTGACGAACATGCCGCGCGTCATTGGCAAATCAGGGCTGAAACTTGTATCCGAAGTTCCCGTGAACAAATTGCGATTGACCACGTATGCCACATCGTCGTGGAACCAATCGGATTTCTTAACATCAACGAAATCTCCCGATTGTTCGGATTCTTCCGACTGCTCAGTTGTTTCTGAGGGTAGAAGGCTCTGCCAGTCCACCACGGTCAATAAAAGCTCTGTCTCAACGGCGAATTCCTCCAACTGATCCGATGTAAGGAATGATATATCAGGTGTGATTGTGAGGGTGATTGTCGCGATACCTGCGGTTACCACTGTAATCTTTCCGTCAACATCAACCGAGATAACACCGTTGTCGCTCGACTTCCACGCCAGCGATGAAGCCGCTTCCGCAGCACTCGGAGTAATTGTATACTCCAACAGAATCTCATTACCTATGGCAATTACTATTGGTCTTGTTATGGACGCCGCCGTCACGACAGGGTAGATATCGTCATTATCGTAGCTGTCGTATGCATCGTCGTCGGTATAGACGGCACCTCCGCCGATTGAATCCGCGACGATGTTATCGTGGAAAATGTCGCTGAAACTGTTATTTATTACAAGAGCATTGCCAACCTCATCCTCCTCGATAAGCACACCGTAGTCATCGTGGCTGAACGTATTGTTCGTTATGATGGCGACCGCGTCATTCCAGATATCAATTGCTAAGGCTTGACGATTCCACTCCGTTAACCCATAGTCCTCGTATTCAAATTCGGAGATTGTATTGCCTGTGATAACCGCGGTTCCGCCGCCTACCAAAATGCCGTTTTGCGCGGTAATGTCGGTTTCCCCAATACCTGTAATGACGGAATCGGTAACGGTCAGTGTACCCGAGCCTTTGTAGTAGATACCATTTTTGTTGAAATTGGATATGGTTGAATCCTTAATTGTAAGGTTGATATCGCCCGTGTCCGTGGACACTGCGGTACCAATCTGCATACCGTCAACAACCGCGACCTTGTGAATGTCGGTGATGATGACGTTCAACAGCGTCAACTCGCCACCCAACGCCAAAATGCCGTCGATATAGTTCGATGCAGGACCTTTCACCGTTAAGTCCGAGATGGTGGTGTCACCCGCAGTGATGATAATCGGGTAGCGCAGACCGCCGGTTATCGCAATCTCATCGCGGGTGAAGTTCGTCGCCGACGCTTGAATGATCGTGCCGCTATCACCCTGCAACGAAACGCCGTCGGGAATGTACAACGGTGCTTCAAGCTCATATACTTCCGCGTTGAGCGCGATCGTTTCGCCAGGAACCGCGTTTGCGATTTCAAATCTGAGATCTGTCACGTTGGTAGCCTCCGCCGCGACGGTTATCAACGTCGTGAACGAAAGGCATAACGCGAGCGACAGCAACAATGCCACAGTTTTCACAAGCGCGCGGGTTTTAACGGTAACAAAGTATTTTCTATTCATTTTTTCCTCCCTTTATTAGTTTCAATAATAACTTGCTACTATATTAATACAGGCAATGCCTTTTGTCAAGCGCAAATCCACTATTTTTCTCGGTTTTCCGCACACCCGCGCAAAAATCCTCGCACCACCTCCCCCGTTCGACGTTTCTCGCGCGCGTTACACATTACAATATATCTATTCGGGAGGACAAGCCAAATGAGAATTGAAACAGCGTATCAAAACGGCGAACTGCGCGTCATGCTGCACGGCGAACTCGACCACCACGCGGCGGGCGACACGGTGCGCGAGATTGAGCGCGCGGTCGACGCGTACATGCCAATGTTGTGTGTCGTCGACTTAGGCGGCGTTACGTTTATGGACTCGTCGGGTCTCGCCGTACTGATGAAAACGCGCCGACGCGTGACGCAGATCGGCGGCAAGGTGCGCGTCACGGGCGCGTCGGAGCGCATTGAGCGCATTCTGAACTCCGCGGGTATCGGTAAATTTATTGAGATCACCCGCCGCGAGGAGGTACATATTGAAAGAAATTAACTCTATGCGTCTCGAATTTCTGAGCCGCTCCGCGAACGAGGGTTTTGCGCGCACCGCCGTCGCCGTGTTCTGCTCACAGCTCGACCCGACGCTCGACGAACTCGGCGACATCAAGACTGCGGTGTCCGAAGCCGTGACGAACTGCGTCGTCCATGCGTACCCTGACACGCTCGGCAAAATCATGGTTCGCGCCCGCATCTTCGAGGACAACGCCGTCGAGATAACCGTGCGCGACTGGGGTGTCGGCATATCCGACGTATCGCGGGCGCGCGAGGCGATGTTCACGACGGGCGGCGATGACCGCAGCGGCATGGGTTTCACGATCATGGAGAGTTTCATGGACGTACTGCGTGTGCGCAGCGTACCGGGGCGCGGTACGACGGTGACGATGCGGCGCAAGATATCGCGCAGAGCCGCGAAATGAGTTTAAGTCTCGCCGACGAGGATCAGGAGCGCGCCATTCTCGATAATACGGGTCTGATTTGGAGCGTCGCGCGGCGTTTCTTCGGTCGCGGCGTGGACCCAGACGACCTGTATCAGCTCGGCTGCATCGGGCTTATCAAGGCATGGCGCGGGTTCGACCCCGATTACGGTACGCAGTTCTCGACGTACGCCGTGCCGAAGATTGCGGGCGAGATTCGGCGTTTCCTGCGCGACGACGGCGCGATCAAGGTCAGCCGCGGCATAAAAGAACAGGCGTCGCACGTGCGCTCGGCGCGTCACACGCTCGAACAGTCGCTCGGACGCTCCCCCACGCTGTCCGAACTCGCGGCGGAGACGGGTATCACCGTCGAGGACATCGCCGCCGCCGAGACCGCCGTCACTCCGCCCGACTCGTTCTCGCGCGAGACGGACGACGGCTTCACGCTCGAACAGGTGCTGACGGAACCCGGCGCGGAGGAAAAGCTCATCGAACACGTCGCGCTGCGCGGTGCGATTGAGACGCTGCCCGAGCGCGAAAAACTCGTGATCGCCCTGCGCTACTCTCGCGGCATGACGCAGGATACGGCGGCACGCGTGCTGAAATGTTCGCAGGTTCAAGTGTCGCGGCTCGAACGCCGCGCGCTGGAGCGATTGCGCGGAAATTTGGACGCTTAACGCGGCTGCGCGATGTTGTAGGGGCGGATTTCATCCGCCCGC
>JAISJJ010000086.1 GCA_031261585.1 Oscillospiraceae bacterium | reverse complement strand
ATGTCGCGACGACCTGCCCGACGGCGTGAATCTCGATCGCGACGCGCTTCTCCGCGTAGTCGCCGCCGGTTATCGGGTCGACGTACGACGCAGTGACGAGCGGGATCACCTCAAATTCGGACTCCGCGTCCGCGAGTTCCAGTTCGAGAATCTGCGAGAACTCGGACTTGACCGCCGCCGACGCGGTGTCGCCGTTCTCCGTCAGGTACAGCAGATCGGTGTACGCCGAACCCTTGAATATCAGCTTCGAGCCGACGACCTTCGTCTCCTCAGGCGCAATCGTCGCCTTTGACGACAGCAGTTCCGACAGCGGCGCGTTCGACGCTGGCAGCGCAACGTCGTCGTTCACCGTGAAGATTTTCTCGCGCACGTCGGTCGGCAGGTTCAACTCCGCAGAGTACGGTAGCGTCTCGATGTCGTCCGCGTCGCCGAGCCCCTCCGCTGTCGGCACCTCGACGCTCTCATCGTTGAAGCATCGCAGTTCGCCGACGACGTTCACGCGCGCCGTGAGCTTGCGCGGATTCACGATCACAGCGTCCGCGCTGTCCACGCCGACGCGAGCCACGACACGCGACGCGGACGTGAGATTCGCGTCGGAGGTCGAGAGCGAGTACGGTACCTCGACCGCGAGTTTGCGCGCGCCGTCGCCCGATTCTGGCGCGTAGATGATGTTCACGCGCACCGTGCCGGAGACGGTCGCCTTGCCGTTCTCCGCGTCCTTGGAGCGCACGAAAATCTCGGGTTCGGCGGAGATGATGCGCAGAATGTCGGGTTGCGCGTCGGGTACGATGAGGTCAAGGCTCTCGTCAGCGGTCGGTGCCGCCGTGTGTACGAGATTCGCGTAATTCAGCGTCTCACGAGAGAGGTGGTGTTCCATATCATGTTCTCCTTAGAGGTATTTTTCGATTTCTCTATGAGAGTGTATTGCGAAACGGGCAAAGATATGACAAGCAGGGCGTGGAAATTGCGGACGATAACTTTTTAGTACTTGACATTTTAATAATTTATAGTATAGTATTATTATCTGGTTAGACGAGGGACGCGCATGAGAACCAAGACCCGCACACGCACCGCAGGGCGGCAGCGAAACGAGCCGCAGAGTGTGTTGACGTGACGTGACGCAGTTGCCTCGCCGAAAGGCGAGGCAATTCTATTGGTTTTGGAGTGATTCGCCGCGAACTCCGCAAAGACTGCCGTCCTCGGCAAAAGGAAGTTTTGGGTCTGCCAACCCTCGCGCATCTCACGTCCAAAACGGGCTTTGGTTACTTTCGCCCGAACGAAAGTAACGCCGCGCGGCGAGCGCGGACAAACTATCGAAACGCAGAGCAATTCCTGCGCCAAAGGCGTAAGCACAGACATAAATTATGAAAGTTGTTTATTAAAATTATGAGTATTAATTCAATCGGAAGCAATTGGAAAGATATCCGAAAAGAAATATACCCCGCGGAGGAGATCGCGGAGAGTGACCTCCGTGTGGCACTCGTGGGCGAGATTATCAAAGCGCGCCGAGAGCAGGGTATAAGTCAAAAACGCTTAGAGGAGCTCAGCGGTGTCAAGCAACCCATCATCGCGCGTATGGAGAGCGGCACTACCAGCCCGAACCTCAGCACCATCATAAAAGTCTTGGCACCGCTCGGTAAAACCCTATATATCGGAGACATAAAGCGGGATTAGTCCGCATACAAGCCTATTACACGCCGCCCGCCGATGTAAATCAGCGGGCGGCGCGCGTCGTCACTTCTTCTTCACAGGGTGCGCCTTGATGAACGCTATCGCAGTACGCGCGTTGTGCGGCGGGCAGTAGAACGCGCATGGGGTGCGGTCTTTGAGACAGTAAATCTCGTTCAGCGCGTGGCAGGACGGCACACCGCGCTTGTCGCGGTAGTACGCGAAGCAGTTCACCGTGTTGTTCTCGCGCCCCTCGATAAACGTGTACTTGTGGCGCGGCATCACAGTACCTCCCGCGCGACGACGATAGCCGCCGAGCACCCCATGAGCCGCGCTTTTTCGAGTGCGCACAGCTCGTTCGCCATCTCATCAAAGCAGTCGGGGCATAGCGTCTCGCCCGACGGCAGCGTGAAAATGTACTCGCCGTCGTACACCTCGTGACCGCACTGCGCGACGACATAGTGCGGCTCGGGCGGTTCGAGCGGCGGTTCGGGTACGGCGTGAATCGGCACGGCAGGCGCGGTCTTTGAGACGACAGGCCAAAAGCGCATCCACGTGTGCGTCTTTTCGCGCTCGCGGTACTCGGTGCAGTCGTCGATGGCGCACGGGCGGCGGCGGAAATTCAGCAGCATGTAGTCGCACGTGTCCGTGAACGTGCTGTAATAGTCGCAGTCGCGGTGTCGGCAAATATTGTACGGGTTTTCGTTCTGCATGATGACCTCCGAAAATGGTGATAGGCGAAAATGCCCTCAACATATAGCCGAGTTTCGGGGGCGAATGGCGAAAAAAGTTGAAAAATATTTTCAGCGCGAACGATTCTCACGTCGGTTGAACCGTGTTCGCGAGTTCGGTTATTGCAATCCCGCAAAAATATGCTACTATATAGTCACAACGCGTTGAAAAAATATAAAAAATATTCGGAGGACTGCGATGAAAATATATCTCGGTGAGAATTTGAAAAAACTGCGGCGGGATCGCGAGGTGACGCAGGAGGAACTCGCGCGGTTCCTGAACGTGTCGTTCCAGTCGGTGTCGAAGTGGGAGACGGGCGCGTCGCTGCCCGATGTGGAGATGCTGCCGAGCATCGCGCGGTATTTCGGCACGACGACGGACGCGCTGCTCGGCGTTGACAAGCTCGACGAGGACGCAAAAATGCAGGAGTATAACACGAAAGACCGCGAGTTTTCAAACACGGGTATGATGCCGGAACTACTCGCTCTGTGGCGTGAAGCGTACGGCGAGTTTCCGAACAATCTCGACGCGGTGAACTCGTTGATGTACGCGCTGCTCTGGCGGTTTCAGCAGACGGACGACCGCGCGTTCGCCGACGAGTTAATCCCGCTCGCGCAAAGGCTGCTCGACGAGAGTACGCTCGGCGGAGAACACAACTACCGCGACGGTGCGATACAAGTGCTGTGCCTGACCTACATACAACTCAAAGACGAGGAGAACGCGCGAAAGTACGCAGAAATGGCACCGTACAGCGTTGTAACGCGGCAAAATCTTATGGAGCGCATACTCAAAGGCGACGAATTGTTGTCATACGCGCAGAGCAATATCGCACAGTACCTTGACGATATCAGAAATTCCGTGTGGTGGATTGCGCGGAACACGGAGGATTTGCAGTACAAAATCCATGTATTGGAGGTTCTCGCGCGGCTGTTCGAGACCGTGTACGAGGACGGCGATTTCGGCTTTTACCACGACCGAATGACGGAAATTTACAAGGCGTTGACGCGTTGGTACGCCGAGGCGCGGAACGCCGACGAGGTTATCCGCTGCGCCAAGCTCGCGCGGCACCATGCGCACGAGTGGGACACCGCCGTGACGCACAAGCTCACCGCGCCGCTCATGAACACGCAGACATTCGACATCACGACGTTCTCGACGAGCGACCCGAACCCGCGCGCCTCCGACACGACAGAGTTTTTGCAGGGCTACGTATACGATTTCGTGCGGGAAACGGAGGAGTTTAGGCAATTGACAGTTAATAATTAACAATTAACACGTCGTCCGCAGACGACGTACAAAGCGCAACCGCGCCGCAGCGCGGCACTTAGCGCGGAGTAGTTGCGGGGGTTTGGACGTAGGGGCGGGGTTTACCCGCCCTTGCGCTTTTACCGCAAATCACGCGAAAAGGGCGGGTGAACCCCGCCCTTGCGCATACGTCCAAACAACGGCAAAGGGCGGGTTGACCCCGCCCCTACGATGGCACAACATTTCACGGCACCGTAGGGGACGCCGCCCTCGGCGTCCCGTTTTTGATGTTGCGGAATTATACGGCGGGACGCCGAGGGCGGCGTCCCCTACGCATCGTGCGCGGCAACAAGCGCGTGTCGCGTTCACCGAAAAAGGTTGCAAATCTCCTGCGAGTGTGGTAACATGATACAAAAACATCGGATTATCAGAGGGCTTTATGCGAGATTTGATCCAACCTATACATGCCGCGTTGCACGGCGGCGAACCTGTGACGCTCGCGGTTGTCGTGGACAGCGCGGGTTCCACGCCGCGCAAGCCCGGCTCCGTCATGTGCGCGTTTGCGGACGGTACGACGCTCGGCACCGTGGGCGGCGGCGCGCTCGAATTTGAGGCGCAGAACGTCGTGCGCGCGATGGAATCGGACGCGAACGAGCCGTATTTTCAGACGCAGGGGTACAGCCTGTCGTCAGACGAGACGGGCGATATATGCATGATCTGCGGCGGCGACGTGACGATCCACTATGTCCGCATCGCGCCGACTTATGAGGAGATTGACCTGTTCGACCACGCGCTCGCGTACACGGAGAGCGGCGTGGACTGTTGGTTCGGTATGCGCATCAAGGACGACGGCACCGCGCTCATACTGTTCTGCGACGATACCGACGACACGCACGCGAAACCGCTGTTGCGCCGCGCCGCCGTGGACGACCGCGACAACACGGGGCTGTTCATCATTCCGCTCGGTCAGGCGGGGCGCGTCATCATCTTCGGCGGCGGGCATATCGGGCGCGCGCTCGTGCCTGTGCTCACACGTATCGGGTTCGGCTGCGTCGTGTACGAGGATCGCCCCGACTACGCGCAACCTGAGACGTTCGAGGGTGCGGACGTGATACTCGCGGACTTCAAAAACATTGCGGAATACCTCACCGTCACGGCGAACGACTACATAGTCATCGTGACGCGCGGTCACAAGAACGATTTCGACGTGCTGAAACAACTCCTGCCGAGTGCCGCGCGGTACATCGGGTGTATCGGCTCGCGGCGCAAGATCGCGATTCAGCGTCAGCGTCTGCGCGACGACGCGGGGTTGCTGCCAGACGATATCGCGAAACTCGTGAACCCCATCGGCGTGGATATCGGCGCGGAGACGCCCGAGGAGATCGCGATTTCCATTGCGGCAGAGCTGATTTTGGCGCGCTCAATAGGCGGCGAGTTCCGCAAACAGCCCGCTGTCTACCACGAGCAGGCGGCGGCGCGGGTGTGATATGCATACGCCCGAATTTACGCGGCGCGGCGAACCGCTCGTCGTGTTTATCCACGGATTCATGGGCAGTCCCGACCAGTTTTCGCAACTGCGCGACGACTCGGCGCGACTCGGCGCGTCCACGCTGACCATTTTGCTGCCCGGTCACGGCGGCACCGCGCGCGATTTCGTGACGCACGGTGTGCGCGACTGGGAACGGCACCTGTACAACCAATTATCTCAGTATTCGCAAGGATTTGAGCGCGTGTATCTCGTCGGTCACTCGATGGGCGGATTGCTGTCGTTGCTCGCGAGCGCGAAGCCGAGACACCATATTCGCGGCGTGATGCTGCTGTCCACGCCGTTGCGCGTGAATATTTTCAACCCGCACGCGAATATATTCAGGCTCAAACTGTTGCGCGCGCTGGTAAACGCGCAAATCGGGCGCGGCGACAGCACACCGCTTGACGACGCGGCGGTTCTCCACGTTTACGAGACCGCGCTGAGCGTCGGAAAACCGCGCGGACTGTACGGTATCGCGTTCCTGCGCCCCGCGTTCGAGTTTGAGCGGCTTGTAATAAAGGCGCGGCGCAATCTCGCGGCGGTCACGGTACCGTGCGTGCTTGTACACTCGCGCGCCGATGAGACCGCGCATTTTTCAAGTGCGGACGATCTCTATCGCGGGCTTGCAAACGCCGCAAAAACGCGGATTGTGCTCGACCGCTCGTCGCACTCGTACTACGACGCGGACGAGCGCGAGATCGTGAAAACCGCGCTGAAAGCGATGATTGCGGGCGCATGATCAGACAAACGGCACGGAGGAAATTGACGTGGACATCATCAGAACTGCGATAATTGGTCTGGCGGTCGGTTTTTTGGGTGCTCATTTCATCAGTGCCATGCAAAAACGCTCGGGCAAAGAGAAAAAAACACCTAAACACGGGCTGTTTTGGCAAATGCCGTGTCTGTACTTTGTCTTGTTCAGCGTAAATCTGCTCGTTGCCATGGCTCAACCCCTTTCCCACGATGCCGCCGAGATTCAGCGGCAGACCCGAAACTGCGCGGTAATACTCGTCGCTTGGGGCGCGATAAAGTGCGTTATGTTTTTCATCGACAAGCACAACGGGTTCAGGAGCCGACTCTTTGAGGAAACCGCCGAGACCGAGGACTTTTTCAGAATGAAACGCCAGCGCATCTACGGTGGCGGACTGTTCATCATCGTCGGCACCCTGCTCATCGCGCTCGGCGAGTACATATACCCGCTGCTGTTCGGGTGATACGCATTAATGCGGGACGGGGCTTGCGATTTACCGCAAGCCCCGTCTTTAATTGTACATTATAACCAAGATATGCCGCTCAAAAACGGCATCTGCGCTGTTATTATGTGGGATATGACAAAGTTTGACTTTTTTCGCGAATTGTATTGACATGTTGCGCGGATTGCTATATTATGTCAGTGGAATCACCTGCAAAAAGGAAAAGATAATATGAAAAAATCACTTGCTCTATCGCTCTGTCTGCTTCTGGCGTTCTCGCTGTTCGCCTGTAAAACAACCCCCGCCGCGACAACAACGCCAAACACGCAACAACTCACCGCCGATGAGATTCGCGCGCTTGACGAGTCGGAGACAAAACGCGGCGGTCTTGCGGCTACCTTATCGAAACGCTACGAGACTATCGCAGAGATAACTGCCGATGCCGAACTCATTGTACGGGTCGAAGTGCTCAACGTGGAGCCATTGCAGTGGGAAACTTTCATGGGCAATCAGACCGAGAGTGAACAGGCATTAAGCGCGGTTTACATGACGCACACAACTTTTAAGGTGTTGTCGGTGATAAAAGGCGACGCGGCTGTTGGCGATGTCTTAAAAGTCCGCGAAACGAGCGGCGGGCAGGGGTTCGCAGAATACACGTTCGGCGGAATACCCGCTATGGTTGTCGGAGGTCAATACATACTCTTCTTAAACGAGGAATACGAGGGCATGCGCGGTATTTGCGGTATATTCGGGCGGTTCATCGAAAAGCAGGGCTACATGGTGCAACAGACCGTTGAAGAAGCCAAGATCAAATCATACACCCCGCTGCCGACGGAGCAGTTCATGCAGTTGTATAGCGGGCTACGTGGCGGGAGACAACACATAACAACCGCATAGCGGAACAAAAAGGACGAGGGCAGCGGCAAAGCGCAACCCCCGTCCTAAAAGGAAAGATAATATGAAAAAATCACTTGCGCTATCGCTCTGTCTGCTTCTGGCGTTCTCGCTGTTCGCCTGCAAAACAGCCCCCGCCGCGACAACAACGCCAAACACGCAACATCTCACCGCCGCGGAAATTCGCGCGCTTGACGAGTCGGAAACGATACGCGGCGAATCGTGGGCGTCACTCGTTAATCATTTCAACTCGATAGAGGAGATAACCGATTTTGCGGAAGTAATCGTAAAAGTCGAGGTCGTCAGCGTCGAATTGACCGAACCTGAGACATATTTGGACTCGCAGATGACATACACAACCGTAACGATTCTCTCGACCATAAAGGGAAACGGTCCCGTCGGCGGCACAATCAAAATCAACGAACTCGGCGGAGGTCAGGGCTACGAGGCATTTGTCGCGGGAGGTGTACCCGTTATGGCGGTGGGCAGTCAATATATTCTGTTTTTAACCGAGGAATATAAGGGTATGCGCGGCGTGTGCGGTGCGTTCGGGCGGTTCATAGAAAAGCAGGGCTACATGGTGCAGCAGACTATCGAAGAAGCTAAAATCAACTCGTACACCCCGCTGCCGACGGAGCAGTTCATGCAGTTGATAGCGGGCTACGTGGCGGGAGACAACACATAACAACCGCATAGCGGAACAAAAAGGACGAGGGCAGCGGCAAAGCGCAAACCCCGTCCTTAATTGTCAATTTTCAATTGTCAACTGTCAATTGAATCGTCGTCCTCGTCCTCGTCGTCCCACTCGGAGAACTCAAATTCGAGCTTTTCGCCGCATTTGGCGCACACGATGAAGCCCGCGCCGAGGTCGTCCTCGGATATTTCAAGCTCCGTGCCGCACTTGGGGCAACCCGTCGTGTACGTCAACTCGTCGTCCGCATCGCAGCCGTCGCAGCAGTCGCAGTCCTCGTCGTCGCAATCGCAGTCGTCGTCATCGTCATCATCGTCGTCGTCGAAGTCAAAGTCATCGTCGTCGATGTTTGACAAAACCTCTAACATATCGGAGAGGTTATCATTGACATCCTCGAACGCGTCGGCAAGCGCGTGCGTCTCGTGATGCACCTCGTCAAGCTCCTCGGCGATGTCCTTTACAACGTCGATCAGCGCGCGGATCAGCTTGCCGTCAGACGATTCGCCGACACCGAGACCGTCGGCAAGACCTTGCAAATACGCGATTTTTTCAGTAGCAGACATGTATTCTCCTTAACCTTTCGCGCGCTCGAGGTACTCACCCGTGCGCGTATCAATGCGTATTCTCTCGCCCTCGTCGATGAACAGCGGAACGCGAACCTCCGCGCCCGTTTCAAGCGTCGCGGGTTTTGTGACGTTTGTCGCCGTGTTGCCCGCGAAACCGGGGTCGGTCTGCGTGACCGTGAGTTCGACGAAGTTCGGCGGGTCAATCGAGAACACCTTGCCCTTGAACGACGATATCGTACACGGCATGTTCTCGGTGACGAAGCGGAACGAGTCGCCGAGCAGGCTCTCGTCTATCGGTTCAAGCTCGAACGTCTCGCTGTCCATGAAATAGTACAGGTTGCCGTCCTGATAGCTGTACTCCATGTTGCGCCGCTCGACGAACGCGTTCTCGAACTTGTCCGTCGGGTTGAACGACGTCTCGACGACGGCACCCGTGATGACGTTGCGCATCTTCGTGCGCACGAACGCCGCGCCCTTGCCGGGTTTGACGTGCTGGAACTCGATGACCTGCATGACCTTGCCGTCCATCTCGAACGTCACGCCGTTGCGGAAATCGCTTGCGGATACCATATATAATCCTCCGTGAAGTGTGGGATTTGTCAGTAGACGGTATATTATACAATATAATCTGCATTATTGCAAGGATTATTTTTCGTTGTCCCACAGCTGCCGCATTTACTGTTCGCAAATCTAAAACACTCGTCATTGCGAGCCGCGCAAAGCAATTCGGACCCCCGTTTTCTCGTCTTGTCCCCGTAAAACACGAAATTCGGACGAGAGCTACGTAGATTGCCACGCCATTTTGCGAAATGGCTCGCAATGACGGGGGTGGACGCACGAAAAAGTAAATGCGGCTGCCGTCGCAGTCGCGCTTGACATCGCGCGCCAAACATGGTAAAATACTTATAATTCTCAAACGAGGTGCAAAATATGAAGCGCATCAAGACCATCAAGACCCGCGACCTGTGCAAATCCGCGAAAGACGGCGGCTGCGGCGAGTGCCAGACATCGTGCCAGTCGGCGTGCAAAACGTCGTCGGGTGTCGCGAACCAGCAGTGCGAATCCGCGAAAAAGTAGTCGGCGCAACGTCATTCTGAATCTATAAGCACACGATTAAGCGCGGGAAAACTCGCGCTTTTGTCGGTTATCGAACTATGGAGGCACATTGGTACACACCTTTTCATTCGACGGCGACATCATCGTCGTCGACGCGGGCAGCGGCTCGATCCACATCACCGACGCTGTCGCGCGCGACGCGATTGTGCGGTTCGCGGACAACGTATCGCGTGACGATATCGCGCGCGAACTGCTGCAAACGCACGATAATCTCACGCAATCCGACATCGACGAGCTGTTCGCCGATATCGATGCCCTGCGCGACGCGGGTCAACTGTTCGCGCCTGACGTGACCGAGCTCGTGCCGCCGCAGTCGGACAACGTGATCAAGGCTCTGTGCCTGCACGTGGCGCACGCGTGCAATCTGCGCTGCGACTACTGCTTCGCGGGTCAGGGGCAGTACCACGGCGAAGTTCAGCTCATGACCGCCGATACGGCGCGCCGCGCGATCGACTTTCTCATCGCGCACAGTGGGGATCGGCGCAACTTGGAAGTCGATTTCTTCGGCGGCGAACCGCTGCTGAATTTCGACGTGGTGCGCGAGACGGTGGCGTATGCGCGGAGCTTGGAATCGTTGCACGGCAAGCTGTTTCGGTTCACGCTGACGACGAACGGCGTACTGCTCGACGACGCGGTGACGGATTTCTGCAACGCCGAGATCGCGAACGTCGTGCTGAGCCTTGACGGTCGGCGTGAGACGAACGACGCGCGCCGAAAGACCCCCGACGGCGGCGGCAGTTACGACACGATTGTGCCGAAATTCCAACGCTTTGCCGAGCGTCGCGGCGACCGCGGTTACTACCTGCGCGGCACATACACGCGCGAAAACACGGATTTTGTGGACGATATCCTGCACATGGCGGATCTCGGATTCACTGAACTCGCGATGGAACCCGCCGTCCTGCCGCGCGACCACAAACTCGCGTTGCAAGCGTCGGACATGCCGCAACTGTTCGCGCAATACGAGCGGCTCGCGCGTGAGATGGCGCGGCGAGACGACGAGGGGCGCGGTTTCACGTTCTACCACTACATGCTCGACCTCGAAAACGGTCCGTGCGCGGTCAAACGCGCGCGCGGGTGCGGCTCCGGCAGTGAATATTTCGCCGTCGCGCCAGACGGTACGCTGTACCCGTGTCACCAACTCGTCGGTGAGCCGCAATTCGTCTCGGGCGACGTGTCGGGCGGCGTGAAGTCGGGTTTTACGTTCCGACGACGCGATTTGAACGAGCGCGCCGAGTGCCGCGATTGCTGGGCAAAACTCTGGTGCGCGGGCGGTTGCGCCGCCAACGCGTACCACGACGCGGGCGATGTCGACGGTGTACACGCGTTCGGCTGTGAACTGTACAAGAAGCGGTTAGAGTGCGCAATTTGGCTGAACACTATGTCAATTAACAGTTAACAATTAACAAGGGACTTGACACTAAAATCGGTCTTCCCTCAGCATTTTGAGTAAAATTTTATAAAGATTTTGCCCGCGG
>JAISJJ010000057.1 GCA_031261585.1 Oscillospiraceae bacterium | reverse complement strand
GGGCGCGCGCCGACGCAATACGCGACGAACTGAACGCCATGGGGGTTGCGATTGAGGACACGAAGCAGGGCGTAAAGTGGACGGTGAATTAGTGGCTTTGTAGGGGCGGGGGTGACCCCGCCCTTTTGCGTATTACCTGTCATTCTGAGCGAAGCGAAGAATCCCCCGACTAATGCGCATTGTCAAGGGGATTCTTCGCTTCGCTCAGAATGACAGCGGTTTGCAGCAAAAAGGGCGGGTGAACCCCGCCCTACGTATCCGTGCGCACGACCGCCACCATTAATTCGCGATCTTTCTCACCGCTTTCACAAATCGCCTGATCTCGCGCTCGGTGTTGAACGCGGAGACGCTCAGGCGCACAGTGCCTGATTCGAGCGTGTCGGCGGTGCGGTGCGCCTCGGGTGCGCAGTGCAACCCCGCGCGGACGGCGAATCCCGCGCCGTCGAGACGTTCGCCGACGTACTCCACGTCCATGCCGTCCACGGTGAACGACAGCACGCCCGCCTGATGTTCCGAGTTCGGCGCGGCGTACACGCGCACACGCGGGATAACCGCCAGCCCTTGCGCCGCAAGTGTTATCAACGCCCGCTCGTGGCTGAGAATCGACCGCGTACCTCGCGCGCGCACGTACTCCAACCCCGCGCGCAGACCCGCGATACCCGGCATGTTGTGCGTACCCGCTTCGAGCGCGTCGGGCAAAAAGTCGGGCATCGTGTCGAGCTTCGAGTTCGACCCCGTGCCGCCTTGAATAATGCCCGTTGTCGGAGCGCGGCACAGCAGAAGCCCCGTTCCCTGCGGTCCGTACAGCCCTTTATGCCCCGCCATTGCCATGAAATCCGCTCCGAGCGCGTCGAAATCGAGCGGCAGCGCGCCCGCCGACTGCGACGCGTCGACGATCAGCGGCACGTTCGCGTCACGGCACGCGG
Organism: Oscillospiraceae bacterium; assembly: GCA_031261585.1. GTDB lineage: Bacteria > Bacillota > Clostridia > Oscillospirales > Oscillospiraceae > JAIRRO01. The sequence goes on along the minus strand of JAISJJ010000057.1, from coordinate 2,003 downwards.
CGGCGATGCGCGTGAGCGGCAGTATGTACCCGAACACGTTCGACACATGGTTCACGACGACGCAATCCGCGTCGTCAAGGCGCGATTCTATCGCGAACAGCGCGCTCTCGGGGTCGAACAGCGCGCCGCGCGCGAACGACACGTCGGCTCCCACCGCTTTGAGCGGACGCGTCACGGAGTTGTGCTCAAATCCCGACACGACGACGCGCGAACCCTCGCCCACGAGTGCGCGGATCGCGATATTCAACCCGTGCGTCGCCGACGCGGTGAATACGATGTTCGACGGGTCGGACACGCCCAAAAGACGTGATGCGGCTATGCGGCACATGAACGCCTCCGCGTCGGCTCGGCGCGCGGCGACGTGTCCTCCGCGCCCGGGACTCGCGAGTGTGCGCACGGCGTGAAGCATGGCGCGGCTCACGGTTTTCGGCTTTTGCAGCGTCGTCGCGGCGGAATCCAAGTACACCGATCTTCCCATTCAGACCTCCAATCTGACATAGCGACCGTCGCCGTTGCCCGTCACCACTGATTTCGGCGGCAATCGCTGTTGTCGCAGCAGACCGATTGCCTCGGTCAACCGCGTTTCGGCGGCGCGCGCGACGTGTGCGCACCCGTCAATCGACATCTCCTTCGGCGCGCGTGAAACGCCGCTCGCGATACCGATTGTGCCGAGGAGTTGCGACGCGCGCTGTGCCGACGTGATCGAGCCGTAGATGAAATAGACGTATTTCATTACAACATCTCCTTTGTGTTGATTCTGAACTAACTGTCATCAGTTTATGCCGCACATCTTGGCTTTGACATACGGCGCATTACATGTTAAAATACACTTATGGTTTATCATTCAACAAGTGAACACGAGACTGTCGAACTCGGGCGGCGGCTCGGCTCAATATTGCGCGCGGGGGCTGTCGTCGCACTGCGCGGCGGTCTCGGCGCGGGCAAAACGGCGTTCTCGCGCGGTATCGCGGCGGCGTTGCACGTGCGTGAGACGCTCACGTCACCCACGTTTACGATTGTGAACGAGTACGAGGGCGATCTGCCGCTGTTCCACTTCGACATGTACCGCGTCGGCTCCGACGACGATCTGTTCATGCTCGGCTGGGACGAATATCTCGAACGCGGCGGTGTCGTCGTCGTCGAGTGGAGCGAGAATATCGCGCCCGCGCTGCCCGATACGGCAATCACGGTCGCGATTGAGCGCGCGGGCGAAAACGCGCGCGACATCACGGTTACGGGGGCGGATTTATGGGACTGACGCTGAGCATCGAGTCATCGGCAAAGGCGTGTTCTGTCGCGCTGACGGACGGCAGAACCCTTATAGCGCAATATTTTCTGAACTCGGGGCTGACGCACTCGCAGACGCTCATGGCGATGATCCGCGACATGCTGGACACGTCGAACCGCGCGATATCGGACGTTTCGCGCGTCGCGGTGGCGCACGGTCCCGGTTCGTTCACGGGCGTGCGTATCGGTATCGCGGCGGCGAAAGGTCTCGCGTGGGGCGGCGACATTGAGGTCGTCGGCGTGTCCACGCTGCTCGCGATGGCGAGTGTGTTCGACACGCGCGATATCGTGTGCGCCGTGATGGACGCGCGGCGTGGCGAGGTCTACAACGCGAATTTTCGTTGCGACGGCGTTGTGCGGCTGTGTGACGACCGCGCGCTGACGCTTGACGCGCTGATCGACGAGGCAGCGTCGGCGAACACGCGGTACACGCTCGTCGGCGACGGCGCGGAACTCGCGCACGCGAGGTTCCGTGAGCGCGGTGTCGATGTCGCGCTCGCGCCCGATGCGTTGCGGCTCCAAAGTGCGTACGGTGTCGCGATAGCGTCGATAGGCGTTGAAGCGTCGGGCGACGTGGAGCCGAATTATCTGAGGTTGTCGCAAGCGGAAAGAGCGGCGGCAATTAACAGTTAACAATTAACAAGGGACTTGACACCGAGCAAAAGAAGTAGTATACTTCAAAGTGAGGTGTCGCATGGCAAACAAGTATTTCAAGA
>JAISJJ010000121.1 GCA_031261585.1 Oscillospiraceae bacterium | reverse complement strand
AGGGCGGCGTCCCCTACGAAAGATTGTGCAGGGTTTGGCGAGGCGCGCATGAACCAAAGACCCGCACCACCTCAGGATGCAGCGAAACGCGACACACATTAACAAAACGTCGAAAAAGGGCGGTCCCCCCGCCCTTACCCTTTACCCTATCGCCCTTTCCTGTTCGGTTGTCTGAAATCCTCGGGCGCGTCCACTAAGATGATGTCCTCGCCGATGCGCTTGATGCACTCCCATGGGATCACATAGTCGTCGCCGCGCCCGAACATGCCGAGAAAACGGCTCGGCGTGGGGCATACGAGCGCGATGATGCGTCCCGTGTGCGTCTCGAACAGCGCGTCGATGACGTAGCCGAGCCGCACGCCTGTGTTCACATTTATGACTTCCTTATACCGCAGATCGGCAATACTGCACTGCATTGGCTCACCTCGCTGAAAAAATGGTGCCGTTTACAGAAATGTATGCGAAATTTTCCGTAATCATGTACAAAATTTCACCGCGCCGAAGTTTGACAAACGCAAAGATTTGTGGTATGATACTCGCACTTAGCGAGGCACGAGCTTAGTGCGAGTTCATGCAAGTGCTTACTCGCACTTAGCGAGGCACGAGTTTAGTGCGAGTGCAATGGCGAGATAGCGAAAATGTATAAATATTCAGGCGCGGTGAATTTAGTGTGCCGCTCCGAGCGTATAATTTGAGGTATGCCGTATGATTAAACTCGTCGATGTCGACAAGTATTTCGGTTCCCTGCATGTTCTGAAAAACTACAATCTCACCGTCGGCGAGGGCGAAAAGCTCGTCATCATCGGTCCGTCAGGTTCAGGCAAAAGCACCGCCATACGGTGCATCAACGGACTTGAAGAACCGACATCGGGTCATGTCTACATAAATAACGAAGAACTCACGCACAAGAACCACATCGAGCTTGTGCGCCGTCACTGTTCTATGGTGTTCCAGCAGTTCAATCTCTATCCGCACATGTCCGTGCTGAGAAACATCACGCTCGCGCTGACGAAACTGCAAAAAAAGACGAAAGCGGAAGCTGACGAGATCGCGTACACGTATCTCGACCTCGTGGGTCTGCGCGAGAAAGCCGACTCGTACCCCGCCATGCTGTCGGGCGGTCAGCAGCAGCGTGTCGCGATTGCGCGCGCTCTCGCCACACAGCGCAAAATCCTGCTGTTCGACGAGCCGACGAGCGCGCTCGACCCCGAGATGGTTCAGGAAGTCCTTGACGTTATGATAAAACTCTCCGAGCAGAGTATCACGATGGTGGTCGTCACCCACGAGATGGGTTTCGCGAGACAAGTTGCGGACAGGATCGTGTTCATGGACGACGGTGTTATCGTTGAGGAAGGCACCCCCGACGCCTTCTTCTCGAACCCGACGAACGAGCGCACCCGTCTGTTTCTTAGTAAAATATTAAGGTAGGAGATAAACATGAAAAAAGGATTGGTTTGGGCTCTCGTCATCTCGATGCTGTTGTCGCTGGCTCTGTTCGCGGGGTGTTCCAAAACGCCCGCAGGGGACGACACGAAAGGCTCAACCGACGCCGCCGTCGCCGCAATCAAAGCGCGCGGCGTGCTGAAAGTCGGCGTAAAAGAGGACGTTCCCGGCTTCGGTCTCGTGGACACCGCAACGGGCAAATACGCGGGTCTTGAAATCGAGATCGCGAAGCTCATCGCGAAAGACATCTTCGGCGACGAGACAAAGGTGCAGTTCACAGCAGTCACCGCCGCAACGCGCGGTCCTCTGCTCGACAACGGCGACATCGACATGGTCATCGCGACATTCACTATCAAGCCCGACCGTCTCGAGACGTACAACTTCACCACTCCGTACTACACCGACGCGGTCGCCATGCTCGTCAAGAAAGACAGCGGCATCACGCAACTGACCGACCTCGCGGGCAAACAGATCGGCGTCGCGATGTCCGCGACCTCCAAGGCAGCGATCACCGAAGCCGCGGCGGCGGTAGGCGTGACCCTCACCGACGCGAACTTCTCCGAGTTCGCCACATATCCCGAGATCAAAGCCGCGCTCGACTCCAAGCGTGTTGACGTGTTCTCGGTCGACGGCTCGATCCTCACGGGTTACGTAGACGACACGACGGTCATTCTCGACGCGCGCTTCTCCCCGCAGGAGTACGGCATCGCGACGAAGAAGCAGAACACCGAACTCGCCACATACGTTGACAACCTCGTCAAGGGTTGGCTCTCCGACGGCACCATCGACCGTCTCATCACCGACCTCAACGTAGTTCCGCCCTACGAGGGCTAATCGCGATACACACAAGCTGCGGGGAGGGATAACGCTTCCCTCCCCGCAGTTTCTTGTCCATAATCTGTAATCCGAAAGTGTGGTGATCTGCGTGACCGGCAACGGACCGTTCGCGTGGTGGCGTTGGCAACGTCTGTTCAGCGATTTCAGTCTCATACTCGGCGGCTTCGGGCGCACCCTGCTCGTCGCGGCTCTCGCCCTGTTGCTCGCGCTCGTTCTGGGTACGATATTGGGGCTGTTCTCCGCGTCTCACAGCAAAATTTTGCACGCGATCACACGCATATATGTCGAGATTTTCCAGAACACGCCGCTCGTCATACAGATTTTCTTCTACTACAACGCCCTGCCCTACGCGGGGGTTGTCTTATCGAGTTTCATGATCGGTATCCTCGGTGTCGGCGTGTACCACGGCGCGTACGTCGCGGAGGTTATTCGCGCGGGCATCGGCTCAATCCCCGGCGGGCAGATGGAAGCCGCGCGTTCTCAGGGTTTCACGAATTTTCAGGCGATGGTGTACATCATTTTGCCGCAGACGATCAAGATCATTCTGCCGCCGTTGACGAATCTGGCGGTGAATCTGATCAAGAACACGTCCATCCTCGCGATCATCGCGGGCGGCGACCTCATGTACCACGCCAATTCGTGGGCGTCGAACGGCACGCTGAGCTACGGTCCCGCGTACGTCGTCGCGGGTGTCCTGTACTTTATCCTGTGCTTCCCGCTCGCAGTGTGGGCGCGCAGATACGAGAACAAGCTGAAAAACCGTGAATTTGTAACAGCCGAGACGGTCGAACTCATCTCCGAGGTGATCGAATGTTGACAAAAGTATTTGAGGATATTTTTACCTCAGGCAACATAAAATATCTGTTCATCGGCTTGGGTTACACGATTCTCGCGGCGGTCGTCACGGTGTTCGTCGCGCTGGTTCTCGGCACAATCCTCGCCCTCGCGCGCAACTACGAAAAACGCGTACTCGGCAGAATCGCGGCGGTCTACGTCGAAATTTTCCGCAACACTCCCCTGCTGCTGTGGATTTTCGTCTGCGTTTTCATGTTGCCGAAGCGCATTTTCGGCGACGCGTACATTCGCGGCGTGATCGCGCTGACGCTGTACACCTCGTCGGTGCTCGCCGAGATCGTGCGTGGCGGTCTGAACTCAATCGCCGCAGGGCAGTTCGAGGCGGCGCGCTCTCAGGGTTTCAATTTCGTGCAGACGATCGTATATATCGCTCTGCCGCAATGCTTCCGCCGCATCATACCGTCGTTGATGAGCCAGATCGTGACGACGGTGAAGGATACGTCGTTCCTCGCGCAGGTCGCAATCGGCGAGTTTTTCTACCGCTCAAAAATTATCCTCGGTCAACTGCCGAAACACACCTCGGTCACGACCGCGCACGTGTTCACACTGTATCTCTTTGTCGCGCTCATCTATTTCGCGATAAACTTCACACTGTCAACCCTCGTGCGGCGGTATCAGAGCAAGCAACATCACGTGTAATCGCAGACGAAAGAATCAACAAATGTCGGCTGAATCGCCGCGCAAAAACGAACACTTGCCGAATATTCGGCAAGTGTTCGTCTCGTTTTATCACCACTAATAATCCGTGAGCAGCATTACTCCTCAAAACTCGCCGCCACGAGCCGTGCGCACGCGCGCTGTGCCGCCGCTCCGAACAGGCACTGCGTGTACGCGCCGCGTTCGTTCACGCGTTCAACCGTCAAAATCCCGATGCTGCGCCCCGCGTCTGACGGCAATTTCCCGCCGTCTGCGTTCTCCAAATATCCAGCGTCGGACATCAGCGTGTTCAGCGTTTGCCCCGTCACCTGCGGCGCACCGTAGCGCAGCAGCACCGCGTTGAATTTGTCCGCAACGCGCGAGATTTGCAGCGGTTCACCGTCAAACTCCAACTTAGCGAGAAACAATTTCGCCGTAAAAGGCTCGGTATCCGCCGACGCGTCACCTGACGATTCGCCGTTCAGCACCGCCAAAAACTGCGCGCCGTAGCGTTCGAGTTTCACTTGACCCACGCCGCTGACTTCGAGGAACTCGTCGCTCGTGCGCGGGTGTTTCGCGCACATGTCCACGAGCGTCGCGTCGGAAAAGATGTAGAACGCGGGCATTCCCACCTCGTCCGCGAGTTCGCGGCGCAGTACTTTCAGCTTGTCGAGCAGCACGTCCGACACCGCGTACTTGCGCTCCGATTTTTGCGTGCGTTCGCGCTTTTCCCTCGTTTTCTTGCCGCGCACCGAGACGGTCACACCGCCCGTCAGCACCTCGCGCGCCGTCGGCGTGACGCTCAGGAACCCGTCGTCGTGAATGTACCCGAGAGTGGTCAACCGCGAGGTCAACGCGCGGATATACGTCCGAGTGGCACCGCGCATGATGCCGAACGTCGGCAAATCGGTGAAATCGTCGCTCTTGCCGAGCAGGATATCGGCGGTGTGCGTGAACATGAAGTGCTTGCCGAGTTTGTTCAGCCGCGTTATATGCGACAGCACCTTTTGCGCGTCCACCGTCGCGTCCGTCTCGCTGAATGTACCCTTGCAACTGCCGCAGTTGCCGCAGTCGTCAACGTCGGTCTCGCCGAAATATTCGAGCATGTACCGCCGCAGACAGCCGTCCGTCTCGCAATACCGCTCCATTTTGTTCAGCAACTGACGGTTGCGGCTGATTTCGTCCGCGTTACCGCTCTGATTGATCAAAAACAGCGCGGTGTTGATATCTTTCCTCGCGTACAGCAGAATACAGTCGGCGGGCAACCCGTCGCGCCCCGCGCGCCCCGCTTCTTGGTAATAGCTCTCTACGTTTTGCGGCATGTTGTAGTGGATCACGAACCGCACGTTCGACTTGTCAATCCCCATGCCGAATGCATTGGTCGCGACGATCACGCGCACGCGGTCGTACTGAAAATCGTCCTGCGCCGCACTGCGCTCGCGTTCGCCGAGCCCCGCGTGGTACCGCGCCGCCGTGTATCCGTCCGCAATCAGTTTATCCGTCACGGATTCCACCTCTTTGCGCGTCGAGCAGTAGACAATGCCGTTGCCGCCTGTGCCGCGCAGATACGCGGTGAGCGCGGCGTACTTGTTTTCAGGCTGCTTGACCTCGAAGTACAGATTCGGGCGGTCGAACCCCGTCACGAGCGTGAACGGATCGCGCAAACCCAATGTGTGCAGTATGTCGTCGCGCACTCGCGGTGTCGCCGTCGCGGTGAACGCCGCTACGGGCGGGCGCGTCGGGAGTGCGTCCACGAAACGCGGAATGTCGAGGTAGCTCGGGCGGAAATCCTGCCCCCACTGCGAGATGCAGTGCGCTTCGTCTATCGCGACGAGCGAAATTTGCACGTCCCGCGCGAGATCAAGCATTGACGGCGACATGAGCCGCTCGGGCGCGACATACACGATTTTGTACAATCCCTGCCGCACACCGCGCATGGCTTTTGCCCACTGCAAATCCGTGAGCGTACTGTTGATATACGCCGCAGGTACGCCGTTTTGCACGAGCGCAAGCACCTGATCGCGCATGAGCGAGATGAGCGGCGACACGACAAGTGTGATGCCGTCGAGCAGCAGCGACGGCACCTGATAGCACAGCGATTTGCCCGCGCCCGTCGGCATAACGCCCAGCGCGTCGCGCCCCGACATGAGCGCGCCGATAATCTCGGCTTGCCCCTCGCGGAACTCGTCGTAGCCGAAATATTGTTTGAGGATTTTGGGTGCGGTCATGTTGTCAATAGTCATAATTGCGAGTATTATAACATATTCGGCGACAAAATGCGAGTGCTTTTTCGCATGTAGTGTGATGTGCTGAATTGAAAATACTCGGCACCACAATTCCCGATTCGCGTCGTCGTAGGGGCGGGTCTTGACCCGCCCTATATCAGCTTCGTGCTCGGCGGGTCGGTCAAGACCGACCCCTACAAGGGTTTCTCCAACCCGCAAAAACGGCAAAAGGACGGCGCAACCGTCCTTTTCGCATTTATCACACCAGCCGCACCGTCTCCGCCGACACGCATTGCCCTGTCTCGGTATCGACCTCGAACAGCGCGCCTTCGAGTTTGGCGGGACCGTCCGCCGCTTCGTGTTTCGCTGTCGGGTCGCCGAACAACCGCTCAATCGACGCTTCGACGCGCATACCGATGACGCTGTGTATCGCGCCCGTCATGCCCACGTCGGTGATGTAGCCCGTTCCGTGCGGCAAAATCTGCGCGTCGTTCGTCTGGACGTGCGTGTGCGTACCCCAAAACGCCGTGACGCGCCCGTCGACGCTGTGCGCGAGCGCGAGTTTTTCGCTCGTCGCCTCCGCGTGGAAATCCACGAACACAAATCGGCACTCGCGCACCTCGGGCAGCTTCAAAACACGTTCAAGCTCGATCTTCGGCGACTCGTTCGGCTCCATCGCGACGCGTCCGATCAGATTCACGACGCACACGTCGCCGAACGGCGAATCGAACACGCCGAATCCTCGCCCCTGCGCGCGCGGCGTGATGTTCGACGGTCGCAAAATGTAGCGGTTTTCATCGAGGTACTGCGCGATCTGGCGCAGTGCGAACGTGTGGTTGCCGAGCGTCACCACGTCCGCACCGTGCGTCATTAACTCATCCGCGACGCTCGGCATGATGCCGAGACCGTTCGCGTTCTCACCGTTGACGACGCAGAACGCCACGTTTTTGAAGCGTCGGAACGCGGGCAGATTCGCGCACAAAAAGTCGATACCCGCACGTGAGCACACGTCGCCCACCGCGAGAATATTCACTGTTTTCAAGGCGTTGTGTCGGTGTCAACGCGCGGCGTGATGATACGCACGGCGCGCGGGTGTATCGAAATCTCGACGGACTTGTGCTCGCCGCCCGACTCGCCGTCACGCGTCCACGCGACAGGCTCGTCGAACGTGAACCGCACGCGCTTCGTGTGCAGCAGCACCACGGAGTCGGACGCAAAGTTTTTCGACGTCACGTCGCGGATAATGTCCGCGAACTGCATGATGTTCATCGGCGTTTTGATGAGTATGACCTCGAACAGCCCGTCCCCGAGGTCCACGTATTCGGGGTTTATGCGCACGAAACCCGCGACGGACGTTGAATTTGTCACGCCGCCGAACGAGAAATCCCCCTCCAACACACCGTCGTCGTACTCGACGATAGTGTGGTGCGTCTGCGCCATCGTCGGCACCTCGGAGATGCCGCCGAACACGTACGCGAGATGTCCCAGTGCTTTCTTCTTAGCCTGCGGCGTCGCGTATGACACGGCGGTGAACACTCCGAACGCCGCTATGTACGAAAAACTCTCGCCGCCGAACACCCCGACATCGTACCGCGTCGTGTTGCCGTCAAGTATCGTGCGCACCGCCGTGTCCGTATTGCGCGATAGGGCGAGCGTCGTCGCGACATCGTTCGCGGTTCCCGTCGGTATGTACCCGATAGGCGGCGGATTCGGCAACTCGACCAAGCCCGCGATGATGTCCGACAGCGTGCCGTCGCCGCCGCAACAGACGACAAGGTCATAGCCCGCCGCGTTCTCGCGCGCGAGCTGTGAGACCGTATACACCTGCGTAAACATGACCGTCACGACGAAATCGCCCTGCGACAGTTTCATCACAATGTCGCCGATTTTCGTGTTGGACAAGCCGCGCCCCGAGTGCGGATTGATGATAAGCAGTAATTTTTTTTGCATGTTCCCCAATTCAGTCGTAATTATTGTAACAGCCGCGCCCTGATGACGCCGTCCAGTTCCATGACGCTCGATACAAGCGCGTCGGTCGCGCTCGACAGGTCGATCATCGTGTACGCCAGCTCGTGACCGCGTATGCTCGTGTTCAGCATGTTCTCGATGTTGATGTCCTGCGACGACACGAGTTTTGACATCTTCGCGATCATGTCAGGCACGTTGTGGTGGAACACGCACAGCCGCGCGACGCCGGGATAGCGCGGCATCGTGGCGGGCGGCATGTTCACCGAGTTGCGTATGTTGCCGTTTTCGAGGTAATCGACGATTGACGCCGCCGCCATAACCGCGCACTTCTCCTCGCTCTCTGGCGTGCTCGCGCCGAGGTGCGGCGTGGCGATAACGCCGTGCGCGCCCGCGGTTTTTGCGTTCGGGAAGTCCGTGAAATACGTCTTGACCTTGCCGCTCGCGAGTGCCGCGAGTATATCGTCGTCGTTCACAAGCTCGGCGCGCGCGAGGTTGATGATCCGCACACCGTCTTTCATCTGCGCAATCGTGTCGCGGTTGATCATGTGGTGCGTCGAGTCGAGGTACGGCACGTGCAGCGTGATGTAGTCCGACGCGCGGTATATCGCGCCGAGATCGTCCGCTTTCAGCACGTTCGTGCGCAGACCCCACGCCGCGTCGACCGAGAGATACGGGTCGAAGCCGTAGACGTTCATGCCGAGACGGGCAGCGTCGTTCGCGATCTTCGCGCCGACCGCTCCGAGACCTACGACACCGAGCGTCTTACCCTCAAGCTCAGGACCCGTGAATTTGTTCTTCCCCGCTTCGACGAGCGCGGGAACCTCGTCACCGCTGCCCGCAATCGACTTTATATAGTCGATCCCGCCCAGCACGTCGCGCGACGACAGCAACAGCGCGGCGAGTACGAGTTCTTTCACGGCTTCCGAGTTCGCACCCGGCGTGTTGAACACCGCGATACCGAGGTCGGCGCACTGCCCGACGGGGATGTTGTCCGTTCCGACACCCGCGCGCGCGATACACAGCAGATTGTCGCCGAACGCGTAGTCGTGCAGTTTCGCGGAGCGCACGAGTATAGCGTCGGGCTCCTCAACGTCGGCGGATACGGCGTAATTCTCACGGTTGAACGTCTCCACGCCCTGTTTCGCGATATTGTTCAGTAATTTTACTTTATACACGATGATTACCTCTTTATGTCTGACTTTGATGTAAATATGTGCGCCGTGCGGCTCGTTTCGCCACCGCACATTGGCGGAATGTTCAAGGTTCGCACGTTTCCACCGTCCAAACCTTGCCCCCTTTCGCAAAGGGAGTGCCGCTCGCAAGCGGCGGGGGTTTGCCCCAGTAACTCTCGTCCTAATTGTCAACTGTCAACTGTTCGTCGTTTCAAACGCTTTCATGAACTCCACCAATTTCGCTACGCCCTCAATCGGCATCGCGTTGTAGATCGACGCGCGTATGCCGCCTACGTCGCGGTGACCCGCGAGATTCACAAATCCCGCCGCCGCCGCCGCTTTTACGAACGCCGTGTCGAGGTCGGCGTCGCCCGTGCGGTACGTGACGTTCATCTCACTGCGCGAATCGGGTTGCGCGACACCGTGGAACAGTTTCGACTCGTCGAGATAGTCGTACAGCAGCTTCGCGCGCTGTATCTTGCGCCGCTCCATCTCCGCGACACCGCCCTGCGCTTCGACCCATTTCAGCACCAGTCCGAGCATGTAAATTGTGTAACACGGCGGCGTGTTGTCCATTGAGTCCTTGTCAATCGTCGTCTTATAGCTCATGATCTTCGGCGTGTACGGCAACTCATGTCCCGCGAGGGACTTGTCGATGAACACGACCGCCATACCCGCAGGTGCCATGTTCTTCTGCACGCCCGCGAAGATCAGCCCGTATTTCGACACGTCCACGGGCCTCGACAGTATGTTCGACGACATGTCGCACACGAGCGGCGACGGCGCGGACGGCACGTACTGCCACTCGGTGCCGTAAATCGTGTTGTTTGAACAGTAGTAGAAGTAGCTCGCGTCCGCGCTCGCGCTGATCTCGGACTGCGCGGGGATATACGTGTGCGATCTGTCCGCGCTCGTCGCGGCGATGTTCACGGTGCCGTACTTCTTCGCCTCTTTCGACGACACGGTCGCGAAATTCCCCGTGAGCGCGTAATCGGCGGAGCCGTTCTCGCCCATAAGATTCAGCGGCACGGCGGCGAACTGGAACGTCGCGCCGCCCTGCATGAACAGTATCTCGTGCGTCTCAGGCACGTTCATCACGTCGCGCAGACGTTGTTTCGTCTCGTTGAAAATCTCCAAATATGCCTTGGAGCGGTGCGACATCTCCATGACGGACATGCCCGTCCCGCCGTAGTTCGTCATCTCGCGCGCGGCGGTTTCAAGTACATCGAGCGGCAACACGCTCGGTCCCGCTGAAAAGTTATAAACGCGTTCGGATTGCATAGTTTACCCCGTAAATGATGATTTTTTGGTGTTCCTATGATTATATAACCGACAAGGTGAATTGTCAACACAAATTGCCCGAAAATGCACACCGTGCGCCGACTTTCGCCGACGCACCGCGCAAAATCTCAACTATTTATCGCCGAAGTACGAGTTCCGATACCGTTTCGGACTGACACCCGTCTCTTTCTTGAACACCTTTGTGAAATAGCTCTGATCCTTGAACCCGCATTGGCTCGCGATGGACGCAAGCCCGATGCGCTCCTCGATGAGCATCTTTTTGCTTTTCTCGACGCGCACTTTCGTGATGAACGCCGTCAAACTCATGCCCGTCTCCTGCTTGAACACGCTCGACAGGTACGATTTTGACAAAAACACCTCTTTCGCGAGCGAGTCGAGCGTCAGTTTCTCGGCGCAGTTCTTCTTGACGTGGTTCGTGATCTTGTACACGATGTCCGAGTGCTTGACCTGCGCGAGGTCAAACGCCTGAACGATGAACCGCCGCACGATGTCGGATATCCAGAATGCGAGCTGATCCACGTCGGAGTACTTCTCGATCTGCGAGATGAAATCCTCCGACATGCGGAACGTGTCGCCCGGGTCTGCGCCCGCCTCAATCGTCGCGCGGGATAGTACGACGAGCAGTTCGAGCAGTCTCGCCTTGACGGACGAGAAATCGAAGTTTGAATAGATATAAATCTGCGCGAGCAGTTCGTTGATCATGCGCAGGGCTTCCGCTTTTTCGCCCGATATGACGGTCAGACGCAAATCTTTCTCGAATTGCAGCAGTTTGTCCGCGCCCTCGTTCTCGCCTGTGGCGTAGTACTCCTTCGCGATGTAGATCTCTTTGAGAATCTTGTCCTGATCGTACAGCAGGTTTTGCAGTTGCTGATGCTCGGAACCCGAGATGTGCGCGACGACACCCGCGAAAATCTCCGCCATGTGCTGCACTTTCAGCGTGGAGTACACGGACAGCCGCGAGACCTCCCACTTCATCTCAGGTACCGCGAGGTCGTACAGTGTGTCCTGCTGATCGCCCATTACGAACGGACCGAGCACCATGCCGCCGACGAGTTCACCGTTCTCACCCGAAATCGACGCGGCGATGAACGTCAGCCCCAGCGGACAATAGTAGATGTACTTCCCGTTCCAGCGGTGCGCCTCGTGGCAACCGTACAGGTGCGACGACAGCGCGTTCTTGTCGGGAATACGGCAATGCGCGCAGAAATTGCGCGTCTCGTCCTGTGGTATCAGCGTCGCCGCGTCGCCGCTCGGTCGGTCGAGGATATGGCAATCAAGTTCCAGCAGCTCCGCGAAGTGCGTCTGGTACTTCTTGCATTTTTCGAGCAACAGATTAACCATATTCTTAATTCCTTACTGTAATTTATGCGTTCGGCGACACCTGATACGTGCCTGCCTTGAAGTATGTCAGCGGATCGACCGTTGAGCCGTTAATGCGCACCTCGAAGTGCAGATGCGGACCCGTGCTGTCGCCCGTTGAGCCGACCTTGCCGATGACGTCGCCCTTCGACACCGCCTGCCCCACTTTGACGACGATGCGGCTCTGGTGCGCGTACAGCGTGGTCATGCCGTTGCCGTGGTTGATCACAACGTAATTGCCGTACGAGGACTGGTACCCCGCGACGATTACGGTACCCGAGTCTGCGGCGAGTATATCCGTGCCATACGCCGCGCCGATGTCAACGCCTGAGTGCTTGCGTATGTATCCGTAAATCGGGTGTACGCGGTTTATGGAATAAAAACTCGTGACGTAGCTCGACGAGCGCGACGGCCACACGAGCGACCCCGTGCCGACGACGTTCGACGCGATCTGCTGCTGATACAGCGTGGTCATCTTGTCGATCTCCGTCTGGATGCGCGCCGCCTCATCCTGCTTCGCCTGATACGCCGCGATCGATGTCTCGTACGACTCCTCGATCTGCGCGATGATATCGAGCGACTCCGCGACCTGCGCTTCAAGCTCGTCTTTGCGCGTCAGCATCTCCGCTTTCTCCACCTCGGCTTCGGCTTGCAGAGCTTCAAGTTCCGCCTGCTGACGCTGGGTTTCGAGCCGCGCGGTGACAAGTCGGTCGTATGACGCCTCGTCCGCGCGCATGATATCGTCCACGAAGTCGATACGCGCGAGCAGGTCGGCGAAATCGTTCGCGTTCAGCAACACGGCGAGGTACGACACCGCCGCACCCTCCTCCATATCGCGTATACGGATCTTGTACAGCGACCACTGCACGTCCTCCAACCGCTTCGCCTCCGCCACAGACGCGATCTGTTGCACGATAAGTACGTCGTAGAGCGCGATCTGCTCGATTATGTTGTCGATCTCGTCCTCGATGAGCGATATTTTGCTGTCGAGGATCGACTTTTTGCTCGTCGCGGACGCGCGCTCGTAGCTCAGCGCGTCGATTTGTGCCTGAATGTTCGCTTTCGCGCTCTCAATCTCGCGCTTGCGCGCCTTTTTATCCTCGATCTCCTGCTTTGTCACCGCACTCGCCGTACCGCCGCCGAGCGCGTCAAGACCGACATATACAATCGACAGCACGAGCAGCACCGCAAGCACAATCGCGGTAACTCGCACAAATTTTTTGTTCATGATTAACCTCCTGTTCCGTCCGATACCCTACACTTTTATATAACGCCGAATCGCCCACAGACTGCCCAGCACACCGACGGAAAATCCGATTGCGACGTACAACGCCAACAGCGGCAGTGCAACACCGCTGAACGGCACGAGCGTGATCAGTTGCAGCGTCGCGCCCGACGGCATCAGGATTTTTATCGCGGCGTTGTAGATGCTCCACTCGACGACGTACGCGGCGAGCGCGCCCACCATGCCGAGGACAAACCCCTCAAACACAAACGGCCATCGTATAAACGCTTTCGTCGCGCCGACCATGCGCATAATCGCGATCTCCTCGCGCCGCTCAACGGTCGCGAGCTTAATCGTGTTCGACATGAGGAACAGCGACACGACGATGAGTACGCACACGAGCGCGACGGACACACCCGATACGATGCCGCGCAGCTTGACCAGTCCGCGCGCGATCGTGAG
>JAISJJ010000063.1 GCA_031261585.1 Oscillospiraceae bacterium | reverse complement strand
TTCGCCTCTGAAAGTTTAGAACTCTTGAAATACTTGTTTGCCATGCGACACCTCACTTTGAAGTATACTACTTCTTTTGCTCGGTGTCAAGTCCCTTGTTAATTGTTCATTGTTAATTGACTAAGTGTACAGTTTCCGCTCTATCCACCCCACGAGCGCGCTCGGAAGCACCTTTGCGATCACGCAGAACGCCTTGTACGCAAGTCCCACCGCGTAAAACGGGCGCACACGGCGGCGTTCCGCGACGTTCGCGACGACTTTCGCGACGCTCTCGGGCGACGCACCGCGCCGCTCGTCGCGCTCCATACGGGCGAGTGACCGCTGCACCGTCGCGGCGTACACACCGTCGTCGTCGGACTTGCGCCGCGCGTCGGTGAAGCCCGTCGCGGTGTCCCCGGGCATGACCGCCGCGACCGTGATACCGTGCGCCGCCGTCTCACCGCGCAACGCCGAGACGAGCGCGTTGAGCGCGGCTTTCGCCGCTGAATAGTGCGCCTGAAACGGCACGGGCAACGCCGCCGCGACGCTCGACACGACGATTATGCGACCGCATGCCGCGCGCAGATGCGGCAGCGCGGCGGTTATCGTGTTCACCGCGCCGAAATAGTTCACGTCGAACTGGCGTTTCGCGTCCGCAATCGCCGTAGTCTCCACCGCGCCCGATATGCCGAATCCCGCGTTGCACACCGCGAGATCGAGCCGATTTTCGCGCGCGACAATCTCCGCAACCGCCGCCGACACGGACACGTCGTCGGTCACGTCGGCGGTGAGATGCGTCACATGCGGCTCGTCCGACACGCGGCGGCTCAGCTCGTACACGCGGTATCCGCGCCGCGCGAGTTCACGGCAAACGGCAAGCCCGATACCCGAGCTGCCGCCTGTGACAAGCGCGACTTTGAGGTTGGGGGTTGTGTTCGGCATATAGATGCTCCGTTCAAATTGAGTGGTTTTATCGTGCGTAGATTGGGGACGGGGGGTAGGACGGGGGGACAAACCCCCGCCGTCTGCGGACGGCACCCAGTGCAGAGGTTAGAGGTTAGAGGTTGGAGGTTAGAGCGGGGGACGGGGGACAAACCCCCGCCGCTTGCGAGCGGCACCCCCTTTCCGAAAGGGGGCAAGGACGATGGACGAGGGACGGGGGTCTCCTTCCGCCGTCTGCGGACGGCACCTCCCTCTGAGAGGGAGGCTTTTTTGGAACGCGACGTCCAAGCCTACCTCATAGAGGGAGGTGCCGCCGAATGGCGGCGGTGGGAGGTCACGTAACCCCGTCCAACCCCGCCCCCTTTCGCAAAGGGGGTGCCGACCGCAGTCGGCGGGGGTTTGCCCCCGTCCAACGCGCACCCCTCGTCCAACCCTCGTAACTGTCAACTGTCCACTGTCAATTGTCAACTGCCAAAATCGTGCGCATCACGTCCAACGCCTCGTCTATCAGCGGTTCCGTCAGCGTCGCCATGTACGACGTGCGCAGCAGGCATCCGTCGGGCGGCGTTGCGGGCGGGAGCGCGGGGTTGACGTACACGCCCGCGTCGTACAGCTCTTTCGCCTTCGTCAGCGTGTTCATCATGTCGTTCGTATAGATGGGAATTATCGGTGCCTCGGACTGCATGACGCGTATGCCGCGCGCCGCAAACCCTTGCCGCGCATAGTCCGACAGCGCGCCGAGCCGCGATACGATCTCGGGGTGCCGCCGCAGGTAACGCAACGCCGCGAGTGCCGCCGCGCAGTTCGACGGCGGGATCGACGCGGAGAAGATGAACGGGCGCGACGAGTGCCGCACATAGTCCGCGACCTTAAAACTCGCCGCCATGTAGCCGCCGAGCGACGCGAGAGACTTCGAGAACGTACCCATGTACACGTCCACGTCGTTCTCCAACCCGAAGTGCGACGCGGTGCCGCGACCGCCCTCGCCGAGAACACCGAGACCGTGCGCGTCGTCGACCATGACGCGCGCGTTGTACTTTTTGGCGAGCGCGACGATCTCGGGCAGCTTCGCGATGTCGCCGCCCATCGAGAACACGCCGTCCGTGACGATGAGCCGCCCCGCGTCGTCGGGAATTTTCGCGAGTGTCGATTCGAGACTCGCCATGTCCGCGTGCTTGTACCGCACCATTGTGCCGTACGACAGGCGGCACGCGTCGTAGATGCTCGCGTGGTTCTCGCGGTCACACACCACGTAGTCGCCGCGCCCGACGAGTGCGGAGATGATGCCGAGATTCGACTGGAACCCCGTCGAGAACGTGACTACCGCTTCTTTATGCAGAAAATCGGCGAGTTCCGCTTCGAGTTCGAGGTGCATCTCGAGCGTACCGTTCAGGAAACGCGAGCCGCTGCACCCCGTGCCGTATTTCTCGACCGCGCGCTCTGCGGCTTCGACAACCTCAGCGTTCGTCGTCAGCCCCAGATAGTTGTTGGAGCCGAGCATGATGCGGCGTTTGCCCTCCATGACGACCTCGATGTCCTGCCGCGACTCCAACGCATGGAAATAAGGGTACACGCCCGCGGCACGCACCTCGTCCGCTGTCGTAAAATTTTCTACCTTGTCGAACAGATCAGCCATTTTTCCACCCCACGATTTATTTATTGTATATTTCTCAGATTGTACCACTTGTGCCGAATTTTTGCAACAGAATTTTGCGTTGAGCGTAAAAACACAAAAAATTTATCGTTTTACGATAAATTTTTCTTGACAAACGCGAAACCGCATTGTATAATCCCGTCATAATATATGCAACGAGGAGATTTCACATGTCACACAAATCTATCGCCGCGCGCATACGCGCCGCCGTCGTCGGTGTCGCGCTCGTCCTGATCGCACTGTTCGCGCTAATCATCGTGTCGTCGAACGACGGGCTGCTCTTCTTCCCCGACGAACACGCCCGCGTCGCCGTGTGGCGTATATTCTCGTTCGGCGGATTCGTGCCGTGCGTTATCGCGCTCGTACTCGGTTGGTTGATCGCGGCGCAGGTCACGCGCGACCGCTCGTTCTCGCGCCGCACCGCGACGTTGCTGCGCGACATCTCGACGTGCGCGTTCGCCGAGGCGGGCTACATCTTCCTCGGCAACGTCCTGATCGCGATATTCCGCATGGAGTTCCACCACGGCGGACTGATACTCGCCTGCGCGATGCTGATTCTGATAGCACTCGCCGTCGCAATGGCGTTCGCCGCGCTCGCCCGCTTCGTCCAAAAAGCCGCCGAACTCCAAGAAGAAAGTGATTTGACCGTGTGATTGTAATTAACATTGATGTGATGCTCGCGAGACGCAAGATGAGCGTCACCGAGTTGTCCGAGCGCGTCGGTATCACGCTCGCGAACATGTCGCTGCTGAAAAACGGCAAGATCAAGGCGGTGCGCCTGTCCACGCTCGACGCGCTGTGCGCCGCGCTCGATTGCACACCGGGCGATCTGTTGGAATATAGGAGCGACAATGCAGATTAATGTTGTTAGCTTGCCGACCGTTAGGCGCGCGTCGCCGCGAATACCGCGCGTAGCGCGGGCAGCGGCGTTACCTGTCGCAACAAAAGCGACGGGACGGCTTTGCCGTCCCGAGCGTATAAGTTAATGATTAGACTGCTCCTGATTCAGCCCGAAAACCGCAGAATCAACCGCTTTCGGCGACTGCAATTCAACAACTTTTCGCAGATCACTATACCGTACCTCGCGGCGTTCGCCGATGAGCGGTACTTCGAGATAACACTCGTCGATGAGTACTGCGGACGATTGCCGTACAACCGCGCGTTCGACCTCGTGGCGATCACCGTCAACACGCCGAACGCGCCGCA
>JAISJJ010000148.1 GCA_031261585.1 Oscillospiraceae bacterium | reverse complement strand
GATAGTTGTACTCGATATGGCAACTGTACAGTTCAACGGGTTTCCACGTCTCCTCGTATTCCTCGCCGTCGTACGTGCCGCGCAGGGTGAACCCGTCCATATTGTGCGTCAGCCGCGCTTCGCCGAGTTTTACGAAGCCGCGCGCGTTCGGCAGTGACTCGACCCGCGCGTCGACGCTGAGCGCGTACTCACCGCGCTCAATCTCACCGCGCACCTCGCGGCGTTCCCATTCGTACCAGTCGGGTATGTGCGAGAACTCGGTCAAGCCGCTGTCGGCGGACAGAACGCCCAACTCCGACATGTGCCAGTGCTTGCCGCACGAATCGCACCACAGCCCGTCGC
Source organism: Oscillospiraceae bacterium (assembly GCA_031261585.1). GTDB lineage: Bacteria > Bacillota > Clostridia > Oscillospirales > Oscillospiraceae > JAIRRO01. The sequence goes on along the minus strand of JAISJJ010000148.1, from coordinate 19,763 downwards.
CGCCCGAGTTCATACGGTACTCCGTGCCGCAACTCGGGCATTTGTACAGCACCTTGTGCAATCCCTGCGCCCTGTCGCGGCGCGCGACGCGGACACCGTTGCTGCGCTGCCACGCGAAGTCGTCGTACACGAACGAGCCGCGTAATTTGTCGTTTATCTCGGCGGCGGTCATGTCGTGGATCTGCTCGCGCGACAGCAGCAGATTCATATCCGCGCTGACGTACTGCGTCTTGCGCTTCTTCTCGCCCCACACGGGGTTCACGATGTGGTGTCCGTGCATGATCAGCATCACGACGGGGATATCGAGCAGCCGAATGAGCTTGCCGAGCGAATCGGGCAGCACCGCCGCCGTGCCGCACAGCGAATACCGCGCCTCGGGGAACAGCGCGATGATCTGCTTCTTGTCGCGCATGTGCATCATGTTGCGCACGAGATGTACCGAGTTTGTGAACTTGCGCACGCCGATACCGCCGACGCTTCTCAGCAGCCACTCGCGCCCGATGAACCCGTCGATCGCGACGACGTAGTTCGCGCGGTGCGGGAAGATCGCCGCCGTCATCACCTTGAAGTCGAAGAACGCGTTGTGGTTGCACAGCAGCAGATACGGCGGCTTTATGCCCGCCATGTCCGTTTTCTCGATGTGCGAGTGCCGCCTGAATTTGCCGGGGTAGCTCAACGCCCATGTCACGGGCGTGAGGAAGCGGCGTTGCGCGTTCGGTTTACGCGCGAGGTCAAAACGCTCGAAATCACCTATCATTTTACTGTTTCTCCTTCCGACTGTGCCTTTTCGATATAAAATTCCGCCTGTTTGTTGAACATGTCCGTGTACAGCGCGCCGTCGGCATACAGCGACTTGTGCGTGCCGTACTCGACGAGCGCGCCGCCATCGAACACCGCGACTTTATCCGCGAGTTGCACCGCTGACAGGCGGTGCGTTATCAGAACCGCGGTCTTGCCGCTGATCATCTCGCTGAACTGCGTGTATATCTCGTACTCCGCCAGCGGGTCGAGTGCCGCCGTCGGCTCGTCGAGCAGATAGATAGCCGCGCCGTGGTACAGCGCGCGGGCGATGGCGATGCGCTGTTCCTCGCCGCCTGACGGGATAAACCCCTCCGCATCAACTATTTTTTCGACCTGCGTATTCAGACCTTTCGGCAGTTTCGCAACGAGCGCGCTAAGTCCCACCTGCCGCACCACCTCACGCAATCGCGTCTCGTCATACTCGCTCGCGAGCACGATATTCTCGCCGAGCGTCAGGTGGTACCTCTGAAAATCCTGAAACACGGGCGCGAACAACCTCTGGTATTGTGTGTAATCGTACTTCCCGACATTCACGCCGTTCAGCAGAATCTCGCCGTCCTCGGGTAAGTACAATCCCGTCAGCAGTTTGATAAACGTCGATTTGCCCGAACCGTTCGCGCCGACGATGCACAGTTTTTCGTCTCCGCGAACCGTCAGATTCAGGTTGCGCAGCGCGTAATTCTCGCTCCCCGGGTACTTGAACGACACGTTTTTGAACTCGATGACCGAATCGCGGTCAAAGTTCGGTGTCAAGCCGCCTTTACCGTGTCTCGACGGCATTGCCATGAACTCCTGTAACTCCTGAATGTTCAGGCTCACCTTTGAGAGTTGCAGGTACGAACTGAACACCTGTCCGAGCGAACCCGAGAACTGCGTCGCAACGCTCATGTATATCGTCATGCTGCCGATTTCAAGCCCGCGCGCGAGTACGCGCCAGATCACGTAGGCGTACAGGCATATCTGCTGTAAGAAGTTGGCGGCGACGGTGAACAAGGCGACATTTTGTCCGTTCATGCTGTATACAAGATTTCCCGCGTTTGTTTTCTCGAAACCGACACGGTACAGGTTGAGCAGCATCGACTTGAAATTGAACAGCCGCATCTCTTTCGCGTACTGAAACTGTTCGAGCATCCACATGTGCGACCAGTTTTCGCGGTCGTATCGGCTCAGCTCCTGACCGAGCTTGAACTGTCGGTCGTTTATCCGTCTCGTGAACCGCGAGTTGATGTACGTTATGGCGACTATCAGGAGTATTAGCAACGGATTCAGCGTCGCGATGATCGACGAGATCGCGAGCAGTCCGATAACCGACGACAGCAGCGTGCTGATCTGATCCGTAACGCCGAGTACGCCGCCGATTGTCTGCCGTGCGCGCTCTTTCATGACGTTTATGTCGGGGTTTTCGAGCATCTCGTAATCCATGCCCGCCGTGTAACTGAAAAACTCCAATTCGTACTGTAAATCCAGTTCCATTTTGCGTTTGTAGACGTGTTTCTCAGCTTCCCTGTCGATGAGCTTTTTGATGAGCGGCAACGACACGAGCAACCCGACGTACAGCACAATCGTACCGATTCTCTGCGCCCCCGATAGTTCGTTGATGATCAGTCCGGGGAACACGACGTACGACAGCGGAAACAGCGCGTTCAGGAGTGCCGTGACGGCTTTCAGCAGTATGTACACGCGCCCTTTTTGATCCCGCCACACAAAGCCGAGCATGTATTTCGTCGTTTTCACGGTGCTTCTCAGGTTTTGACTGAAGCGGGGTCTCTCTTTTTCGCTTTTCACCCTGTTCCTCTCTCAGATGTGATGATTTTCATCTACGCGATTATACCACTATATATACGCCGCGTCAATTAGAATATTGTCGCAAAATGCAACGGTGCTGTCATTCTGAGCGTAGCGAAGAATCCCCTCAACTAAGCGCGAAATCAGGGGGGGTTCTTCGCTTCGCTCAGAATGACAGCATGTGGCGCAATGCAAAGGGCGGGTTGACCCCGCCCCTACATAACGCGTTTTATATCAGACCGTTTACGGTTTCAACTCTTGTGCGGGCTTCTTGCCCACCATCAGTCCTATCGCGCAGATCACGATGCCCGCCGCTATGCCGACGAACAGCGAGTCGAACGCGACCCACTTCGTCACGCCGAACAGCAGAACGCACAGCGGACTGACGATGATCGACGTGATGACAAACTTCTTATCAATGCGCCCTCGGAACCACAGCGCGCACACGAGCGGCACAAAGACGACCGCGCCGCGCAACCCCATGGACATGAACGCGAAGTTGAGTATCACGTCGCCGAGCGCGCCCGTACTTAATGAAACTGCGGCGAGCAGCACGACGATGATACATACGCGGCTGAACAGCAGATTTTTTATCGGGTCGTCGATCTTGCGCGTGACCTTTTTCACGATGTCGTTGCCGATAATCGTGCTGATGCCGAGGGACAGACCCGCGCCCGTGCCGACGACGGCGATGAGCAGCGTCGCGAGTACCACACCCGCGAGCGGTGCGGGCATGTAGTCGAGAATGAACTGCGTCAGCGCGTTTTTCGACGCGAGTATGCGCATCTCGGGCGGAAAATGGACGCGCATGAACAGACCGACGAGTATACCGCCGATACCGATAGGCGGTATCATAATCGCGCTGATGAGCGCGCCTTTACGGCTCGCGCGGTCGCTCTTGCCCGACAACACCGCCTGAGCGTACGTCTGCGTCGTCAGAACGCCGAACACGAGCGACAGACCCGCGCCCGCGTCCGTACCGAACCCGCGCGCGAACAGGCTGAAATAGTTGACCGCCGTACCCGACGCGATCGCTTTCGCCTCCACCGCGTGAATCTCGTTCACGAGCGGTGTCCAACCTTTTGTCAGGACAAGCACGATGATGCCGCTGCCGATCATCGCGACGTACAGCAGTACGAGTTTCAGCACACCGACCGCACCCGCGCTCTGCACACCGCCGACAATCACGTACAGAGCCATCAGAGCGGCGGCGCACATGAGCGCGGGAACCGTTCCGAGTTTCGGCAGCATGACGGCGATAACCGCCGTCGCCGCGAGCATCTGCGAGATGATGTTGATGAACGTGCCGATGGACGACAGCACCGACGCGAGAATACCCGATGTCTGCCCGTACTCGCTCGACATGATGCCGACGAGTGTGGACGCGCCCGTCTTGCGCAACGGTTTTACAAAACCCAGCGCGAGTACCAGACACGCGATACCGCCGCCGAGCGTGAACCACCACGCGGAAAGTCCGTAGCTGTACGCGAGCTGTGCCGTGCCGACCGTCGATGAACCGCCGACGAGCGTACCCATGATCGCGCCCGCGACGATGACGGAACCCGTTTTGCCGCCGCCCGTCGCGAAATCTGCGGCGTTCTTGACCTTGCGCCCCGAGTATACGCTCAGCCCGACGATGGCGATGAGTGTGACAACAATGCCGACAATGTGCAACGGTGTCATTTTAATTACACTTCCAATACCGAAATATGCGCTGTGACAACTCACAACTTGTTAATTATGCGCCGAATCGCGCGAATTGTCAACAGTTTGTTAATAAATTGCGCTGTGTGTTTCGCGAAAATTTGACCCGCGCGCACGCCGTCAATTGGTGATTTTCACACTTGCACGTATTTCCGCGCCGCGCATACGATAAATCAGTAAAATTGCGCGGAGGTAACGACGATGTGCGGAATCGCGGGGCAGATCGCCCGAAACGAAGGCTACACAGACGCGCGGCGCGGCTCGTACGAGGCGATGCGCGTCGCGCTGAAACGGCGCGGTCCCGATCAGGACGGCATATACATAAATTCAGGAGCCGCGCTCGTCCACACGCGTCTCGCCGTCATCGACCTCGAAAACGGTAGGCAGCCCATGGTGTTCAACCACGGCGGGCGGCGTTTCGTACTCGTGTACAACGGAGAGTTGTACAACACCGACGAGGTGCGCGACACACTGCGCTCGCTCGGTCACACGTTCGAGACCTGCTCGGACACCGAGGTGCTCGGGCGCGCGTACCTCGAATGGGGCGGCGAGTGCGTGAAGCGGCTGAACGGTATATTCGCGTTCGCGATGTGGGATGAGCGGGAGCGCCGGCTGTTCCTCGCGCGCGACAGAATCGGCGTTAAACCGCTGTTTTACACCGAGGTGGACGACACGCTTATCTTCGCGTCGGAGATACCTGCGCTGTTGGCGCACGCGGACGTGCGTCCGATACTCGACGAACAGGGCGTCGCGGAATTATTGCTGATAGGTCCCGGACGCACGCCGGGCTGCGGCGTACTGAGCGGGATTCACGAGCTGCTGCCCGCCGAGTGCGCCGAGTTCGAGAACGGGCGGCTGTGGAAGTGGTCATACTGGTCGATGATCGACCGCGAGTGCGGCGACTCGTTCGACACCGCCGTCGCGAGCACGCGCGACCTCGTGACCGACGCGATCACGCGCCAGCTCGTGTCCGACGTGCCGATCGCGACGTTCCTGTCGGGCGGTCTGGATTCGAGCGTCATCTCGTCAATCGCGGACACGTACATGCGCTCGCGCGGCGAGGTTTTGCGCACGTTCTCCGTCGGCTATCGAGACAACGCGCGGTATTTTGAGGCGTCAAAATTCCAGCCGAACAGCGACGAACACTACATAGATGTCATGAATCGCCACCTCGCCGCCGAGCATATCGACGTGACGCTCGACACGCCCGAACTCGCGGACGCGCTGTACGACGCTGTGGACGCGCGCGGGCTGCCCGGCATGGCGGACGTGGACTCGTCGCTGTTATTGTTCTGCCGCGAGATCAAGAAGCACGCGACGGTCGCGCTCAGCGGCGAGTGCGCGGATGAAATTTTCGGCGGATACCCTTGGTACCGCGACAAAACGCTCCGCTCGGCGTACGGCTTCCCGTGGGCGCAGAGTACGGAGCGGCGGCAGGGTTTCCTGCACGAGCGATACAGCGTCAACGTCACCGAGTACGTGGATTCGCGGTACCGCGACACCCTCGCGCAGACGAGCAAGCTCGCGGGCTTGGACGCGGACGAGACGCGGTTGCGCGAGATGGTGAATCTCAACTTCGCGTGGTTCATGCAGACGCTGCTGGACCGCAAGGACCGCATGTCGATGTACTCGGGTCTCGAAGTTCGCGTGCCGTTCTGCGACTACCGCATCGCGGAGTATCTGTACTCGATGCCGTGGGCGTACAAGGACTACCGTGACACAGAAAAAGGTCTGCTGCGCACCGCGATGCAAGGGTTGCTGCCCGATGAGGTGCTGTGGCGCAAGAAATCGCCGTATCCAAAGACGCACAATCCCGACTATCTCGCAAACGTGTCCGCGCGGTTGCGGGGCGTGATCGCCGACGCGGACGCGCCGTTATTGCAAATCGTGCGCCGAGATGCACTTGAAGCGTTGCTGACGGAGACCGCGTCCACGCCGTGGTATGGGCAATTGATGACCGTGCCGCAGACGATAGCGTATTTTTTGCAGATGGATTATTGGCTGCGGAAGTTTGAGGTGGAAATCGTCGCGTAAGGTGCGCAACGTCACAAAACAGTAACCGCTCACTACACTTCCGATTGCGCCGCAAAATAATGCTGCACCGCGTACCCGAACGTGTCCATCAGGAACGCCGTCGCCTCCCGCGACACGCTCGCCTTGCCGCCTATCACGTCGAAGCCGTGGTAACAGTCCTCGAACTCGTGGAAATGCACGTCCACACCCGCGTTTCGCAAATTCTCGCAGTACGTCACAACCTCGTCGCGGAACGGCTCGATACTGCCGACGAACGTGCAGGTCGGCGGCAGTCCTTTGTTCTCCGTCGCTCTCGCGGGTGCGGCGTATGCGGGAACCGCGTCGGTGCCGTACAGCGCGCCGAGGTAGAGTTTCCAACACATCTCGTTCGATTTGGAGTCCCAAATCGGCGCGTGGTTGTCGGTGTTCGACGGCGTTGCGCGGTCGTCGAGCATCGGGTACAGCGGCATTTGGAACGCGATGCACACCTCGCCGCGATCCCGCGCGTACAGCGACACCGCCGCCGCAAGTCCGCCGCCCGCGCTGTCGCCTCCGACAAAAATCTGGTCGGATCGCATACCGTACCGTTCGCCGTTGGCGCGCAGCCACATGAGCGCGGCGTAGCAGTCGTCAAGCGCGGCGGGGTACGGCGCGTCGAGCGACAGCGTGTAGTCAGGCGACACGACGACGCAACCGCTCACGTCGATGAAGCGGCGAATGTACGCAATGTCCATCTCGGGCGCGCCGATTGCGTAGCCGCCGCCGTGAATCCACAGCAACCCGATGACGTTTTCTCGCGGTTCGAGCGGCGCGTAGACGCACAACCGCAGACGCGAACCGTCGCCGCGCGTGACGTATATCTGTTCGTTACGGATACCGCGAACACGAGTGCCGCGCATGAGCGCGCACGCGGCTTTCGCGATTTTCGTCTTCCATACCGAGTGTATCGGCAGGAGTATACGCATTCGCGCCGCCGCCATGCGCAATTCGGGGCGGATGTTCGGGCGAGATGTTTTTTTCATGATTATACCCTCATTATTAATCAGCGCGCCGCTTCCCAGTCCTCGCGCGTCATCGTGTACACGCGGCGGGTCTCCGTCTCGCCCGTCGCCTCGCCGTCCACAGCTTTCGGAATTTCCCACGAGTGATCGTATTTCATGCCGACGCTCTCAATAATCCGTTGCGACGCAATGTTGCGCTCGTCGCATTGCGACACGTGTTCGCGGCAACCCATACTTTCAAACATGAAGTCGAGCACCGCGCGCTTAATCTCACGTCCGTAACCGCACCGCTGATGTTTCGGCAGAATGAAAATCGCCGTTTCGCAATGCCCCTCCAAGTGTGACAGATCGGGCGAAATCTCTTTTTGCCATGCGAAATCCATCGCGAGCGCGTGACCGATAAATTCGCCTGTTGATTTCAGCTCGACTATCCACTCAAAATCGTGGCACGGATCAGTAATAACGCAGCTGATCCACCGCGCGAGGGCTTCGCGCATTTTGTCCGCGTCCGCGATGATGTTGCGCGTGTACTTCATGTTTTCCGCGTCGGAGTACAACGCGAAAATGTCGTCAAAGTCGTCGTCGCGGCAAGCGCGCAGACGGAGCCTCGCGGTTTCGAGTTCGGTGAATTTCATGTCAAACCAACCCGTTCTGCTTTATCAGCTCATAAATATGCCCGATATTGCCCTCGCCCGCGAATCGGCTCATGTCGAAGAAATCCTCCGCCACGTCGAACCACACAAGCTCTTTCTCGTCGCCGTGAACCTCGACCTCGTGCGTTATCCTGCCGACATAGACCTCGACGCGGCAAGCGTCCGCGAGAAAATACGCGAAGTCCATGAGGTGGACGAGTTCGATGTCCGCGATGCTCGTCTCCTCGCGCAGTTCGCGGTACGCGGCGGCGAGTCCGTCCTCGCCCTGCTCGATTTTGCCGCCCACGAGGTTGTACAGCCCCAGATACGGCGGTTTGTGCCGCTTGCAGAACAGCACCTTGTCGGCAGTCGGGTTGAATACCCAAATCACGTTAAGACCCTGCATTCCCATCACAAATCCCTTTCTCTCGCTGTCTGAATATACTTACTCGCTTCGCGAACGGACAGCCCCACCATCTCCGCTCGATGTTCGTCGATGAACGCCCGCACCCGCTCGGGATTCGTCTTGCTGTATTCGCGCAAGCTCCAACCGATAGCCTTGTTGATGAAAAACTCCGTCTGCCCGAGATTGTTTATGATGATCTGCGAGAGCAGGGCGAAGTCGGTCTTGTCTTTTCTGCCCAACTGGTGGTCGATGGCAACTCGACGCAACCAAAAATTCTCTTCAACGCTCCACGCAAGCACGATTTCGTTCACCTCGGGAAATCTGAGCGCGATGCCGCCGACAATCACATCGAGCGCGTCAATCGTATCCCACCACGATTTTTGCACGATAAGCTCGCGCAGTTTCGGGATATCATCAGCCGTCAGCGTATCGGCAATCTTCAAGAGGTAGTCCGTCGCCAAATATTGGTACTCGCGCTCCGACTGCTCCCAGCACTCGAACACGAACGCCCAATCGGCGGGCTGCTTGCCCATCGTTTTGAGCAACTCGCGGCTGAGTTTCTTGCGCTCAGGCGTGGGCAAACCGAGAAACGGGAACATGTCGCGCATATACGCGCTCATTTTCGCGGCTTGCTCGGGATTCGCGTTTGCGCGGAACGTATCGAAAATATCCAATGGTCAGCACCCCCATTTGCAGTTCAGCGGCTTCGGCTCATTCGGAACCGCAACGGCTTTCAACCGCTCGAAACACTCGGCAAGCACCTCATTCGCCACCGCGTCATACTCCGCATCCGTCGCGTCAAGCCCCAATCGGTCGTATGCCACCGCCGCACCCGCGTACCACAGGCAACCGAGCGAGTGCGTCGGCGTCTGCCACACCATACACGCCGTGTCGATTATCGCACGCGCCGCCGCCATCGCGACGGGGTTCATCCAAAGCTCGGGCGGCTTTGTCCACTCCGCGACGCGGATATTTTTCACGTCGGCAAACTTGATTTTGCCCTCCGCGCAGTCAATCGCCGCCGCGAGCATGCGGCGCGGTCTGTCGTCGTCGGGTATGTGCTTCTCATAGATCGGCAACACGACATCGGCGGCAAATTCGGCGCACCACCGCGCAACCGTCGCCTTGCTCTGCGTGTCGATCAGGTTCATAAGCTCCTGCACGAGTGCGTCGTTCACGTTGCCGAGCGTTTTACGCAGTTTTCTACTCATTTCGCGTTATTCCTCCCGCACCATTCAGCGATTTCGGTTATCAGTTCGAGCGGCAGCGGCTTGTTGTGCGGCAGTTGAATACCGCCCTTTGTCGTCTTGTAATCGGTCAATTTCTCGGCAAACACCGTGGTCGCCTCGCCGCCCGGGAACAAGCCTATCCATTTCGCGAAAGCCGCAAAATGGATGATATTCCTGCCCTGCCAAAATGTCGGCATACGATAACTGATTTTCTCTTTCGCGTCGGGCAACACGTCTCTGAGCGCGGCGTATAACTCAAACAGTCGCGGTTGAACGTCCTCCGCCTGACCCGCTATGTATTCGCCGATAGTCGTCGCGCCGCTGTCGCAAAAATGGTGCGGCGGCTCATAGTCAAACGCGCGGTCGCACTTAGGACATCTCCACATGTTACTCACGCTCCCGCACTCTAACTCTGATAATCATAACAAACCTTACCGCAAGCAACCCAACCGCGACGCCTACCGCATTCAAAATTAAATCGTCAATATCGACGACGTTGAACGGAGCGCGAATTGCAATATTCACGAGCAGTTGCAACGGCTCAATCAGTATCGTGACAACGGCGGCAATTACGGCGCATTTCCTGAACGGCGTTCGCGGGAAATTCAAGTGCAGCATGATCGGCAGCGGGAACAGCGCGGCAATATTGCCGAAAATTTGAACTGTGTTTCGCTGCTTGACATACTGCATTATCGTCCGAAACGGCACAAAGTTCGCCCGCAGAGGATTTTCCTCGCCGCTTACCGCAAAACGGACTGTGAAGAGCTTAAACAGCAGTGTAACGGCGATCAGCGCGTACCACAACCCGAAAAATCGCACGGCAAATACGTAGATTGCCTGTGTTAAGGTGCGTTTTTGTCGTATACAGGCGATAACAGTCAATATAGCCGCCGCAACAATCGCGACCGCTCCGAGCGGGATAATGTCGGTAATGAGCATCAGTTCTCTCCCGCTACACCACGAGTTTCGCGCCGACGCTTTTCAGCGTGTCGACGAGCCCCGCCTGTTCACTCGCGGCTTCCGTCCGAGTGCCTGCCACGACCACCACGTCGCGCACGTCGAACTCCAATATTCCGAACATCTGCGCCGTGTAGTCGAGATACGCCTTGAACTTCTCGCCGTCAGGGTTGCCCTGCGTCCACGCGATAATCAGCTTCTTGCCCGCGTTTTCCTCCTTGAACGTCGGCGAGAATCGCGGCTTAATCTGCGCGAACAGTCTGTCCGTGAACACTTTCGCCTGACCGCTCATCTGCCCCATATAGATCGGCGCGCCGAGCACGAGCGCGTCGGCGGTTTTGAGCGCGGCGTAAATCTGCTGCATGTCGTCGTTTATCACGCAACCGTCGCCCTTTACGCAACCCAAGCACCCCCTACACGGCTGCAAAGCAAGCGTAGCCGCGCTGAAAACCTGCGTAGCCGCCCCCTGCTCGTGCGCACCCTCTAAAATCTTGTTCACCGCCCACGCGGTACTGCCCGCCTTGTGCGGACTTCCGATAAATCCGATGATGTTCATCTCGCCAATCCTCCTATAATTTCACCCGCATCGCGGGTTTTACTCGGCATTTGGGAATCATTTTACTTCCTGCAAACCACGCAATACGCTTTCCCCGACGCAATCGGCACAATCTCGACCGAAAAGCCACTCCGCTCGCCCGCCGCCGCGAGCTCCTCGGGCGAATACTTGGCGAAACCGCGTTTGGTGTACCGCAGTCCGTCCAAAAACTCCCGCGTGTAAACAGCGTTTACGAACACGCCGCCCCGTTTCAGCACGCGACAGATCTCCGCAAGCCCCGCGTCCAAATCCGACCAGAAATAGACGGTGTTCACGGTGTAAACCCTGTCGAAAAATCCGTCCGCGAAGTCGAGCCGCGCAACATCGCCGCCCGTCAGCGTCATTCTGCCCTCCGCGATTGCGCGGCGGTTGCGCACACTCGCCGCACGCAGCATGTCGTCGGACAGCTCAATCCCGTAAAAGCGGCTGCCGTGACGCGCCGCCAGTCGTTCGAGCAAATACCCGTTGCCGAACCCAACGTCCAGAACAGTATCCGAGTCCGCAAGTTTCAGCGCGGTTTCGACCGCCCTGTACTGCGCGCCGTTCATGCGGTTCATCACAAACGCCGCAAGTTTGCCGCCCAACCCCGTCGGCTTGCGAAATTGCGCGCCGATGTATGTGACGATGCTCATATTGTCGCTATCGGGTGACGCAACACCGTTTTCAGCTTCTCAGGCGTGGTTTTTCGCGGGTCGGCGAGGTAAATCTCGTGGTGCCGCCGCCCCTCCGAATAATCGAGCCGATACGCGGACTCCGCGATAAACCTGTCGAGCGTTGCGACTGTCGCGGGCTCGTCGTCATATGAGCCGAGGTGCAGCACCTGCGCGCACAGCCCCTCGGTGAACCGTTCGAGCCGCGCCGCTCTCGAATCCAACCGCGGTTTCTTCTTCGCGAGCGTCTCTCTCGCCTGTTCAAACACGCTCTCCGTCACGAAATCGGGCTGACGTATCATCGAAGTCCACGCGAATCCGCCCTTGTCGCGTGCGTCGCCCGACCACAGACCTTCGAGCGGCGGCACGACAAAATCGAAATATCCCTCGGGTTGTCTGCCGCCCGTTTTGCTCATTTTTACGGCATAGGACAGCCCATACAGGATTTCGACGGCGTTTTGGTACGCTTCGGAGGTGTTCGGGTCGCCCGCGCCGTCGATCATGATAAACGTCATCGTCGGAACGTCGATAACGGACGGCGCGATTTTCGGTTGATACAACTCTTTTTGCGTTTTCTTGAAGTCAATCGGCATATCCGCGCCCTCTCATTTCAGCATTTTGCGCCACCATATAAAATTTGCTCTTACCTTTCATATCCTACCACAAAATTCTGTTCCGCACAAGCAAAATGTGCGGCGGGACGCATAACACGCCCCGCCGCCATATCATCTGCGATTTTTAATGTTCACTACTTGCCTGCGGTATACGCGGCATGGTGGTTTTGCAGTTTCTCAAACAGATCCCGCTCACAAGTCGGCAACTGTTTCAAGCACGTTTCATACACCATGCAGCTCCGACAATTGCCGTGGTGCGGACAGTTGGTGTTCCAGCAGTCGCATTTGAGCGCGTCGGCTTTGTTGGCGCAAGCGATTGCCGCGCGCATGTCGCCAGGTTTTACGCTGGGAGGGTTCTCCAACCATTTATTTTTATTGGGTTGTGCCAGTATGTTCACGTCGTCTTGCATTTTAGTGTTTCCTTTCAATATCAATAATCGGTGAGATTTAATATGTTGCCGAACTATTTATCGGTATCGCGGCTGAAAATGATGTAATGTTCCTCGAGGTCGCCCAACACGGAAGACCGTTGGCAAGTCGGGAACTGATTCAGTGCCAGATGGAATACGATGCACTTGCGGCAATTGCCGTGGAATTGGCAACCCGTGTTCCAACATTCACATTCCATTCCGTCCGCGCGTTTTGTACACTCGAATGCGGCGCGAATTTCCTCGGCGGTCACTTTGGCGGCGTTTTCTTTCCATTTGAGTTTATTGGGTTGCGCCAACCAGTCTTTGTCCTCCAACGTCGCGTCGTAATCTCCCGAATCGCCGAAGGGGTTCATCATTTTTTGGAGGTCCTTGGCACCCTCAGGTGTCAGCATGGACATCATTTTTTCGTTGCGTTTCCGAAAAGCGTCAGGGTCAAAACCGCCCTCTCCCGGCGGGCTTTGCGGCTCGCTCAGGAACGCCGCCATTTCTTCCTTCTTGTCCTCTTGCGTACGTTCCATGATGAAATCAGAGAACGAGAACCCGCTTTGCTCGTCTGCCATTTGATTTACTCCTTGTTAATAATATTTAGGTGATTGCGAAACTGCCGTGAGACCAATTCCTCCGATGTGATGTAACCGATGAGATTCACCTCCTTATCCCTGTTGCGTTCAACGCCTTTGTGCGCGAGTCGAACGCGCTCATACAGTCCGTGCTGCCGTATCTAAAATCATCTCTGACGTACTGTCGTGCTTGTCTACCTCAACTTGTTGTCGCGAGAGGCTCGTTTTCCGTGCGCGAAAGCGGTTCGTGTGCCGCCTGTGAGCGCGTTTTGCGGGGAATTACGCGAATCCTGACGATTTACCAAAACTTCCGAAGATATTATAACAGAAACATCGCAAATAGTAAAGTAAATGTTTGCGCGTCTTTGAGCCGTAATTATTTGACGCAATTCCCTACCGCGCGCCTATCGCACAACATTAATCGTCCCGCTCTTGCGCGGCGGTACCGCCGACTCGGCGGCGGCAAACCCGATCGCCGCCGACGAGCAAATCGTGTGCTCGCGCGGCACGCCGAGTTCGGCTAAAAACTCGCGGACGCCGATGTCGTCGCGCAGCCAGTGCAGTTGATTTATGTAGCAACTGCCCAGACCGAGCGACTGCGCCGCAAGGAAAATGTTCTCCAAGGCGAGCGCGCAGTCCGCCATCGCGTTCTCGTAATTCGGCTTGTTTGACGCGATAATCAGCGTCGGCGCGTGGTGGTGGAAGTTGAAATCCTCGCGCTTAGCGTACTCGCGCATACCGTGCTTGCCGGGGTAATCGTCGTCGGGTACATACCGCCCGAAGCCCTCGCGCACAACGTCGTTGAGCTTTGCGAGTATGTCCGCGCTCTGAATCGCGGTGAACAGCCAACTCTGATTATTCCCGCCGCTCGGAGCCCAAATCGCCGCTTCGAGCAGCGCGTCGAGCTGTTCGGGCGTGATCTGCTCGCCCGTGAATCGGCGCGTACTGCGCCGCGCGCGGATCGTCCGCAAGATTTCGTTGTCGATTGACATAATTATACCTCCAAGTAAATACCAAGCTCTAACCGCACTTCTCTCCGCTCAACATCGCGGTTGCCGTAGCAACTGCGGTCGAAGCCGAAAAAAGTGAAGCCTTGCGACAGATAGAACTCGATTGCATTTGCGTTGCACGACTGTGTTTCAAGCATAACCGCGCGGCATTTCAATTTAGCAGCTTTTTGTTTTGCAAATGACATCAATTTCGCGCCAAGTCCCTGTCTGCGGTAACTCTCGGCTACCCACATCTCCGTGACGCGCAGACGATTTGACCATTCCTCGCGCCAAATTTCTATACACGCGGCAAGGTTGCCGCCGTCAAAAATGCCATACGCTTCCGCGCCGTCCCAATGGTCTTGATACAGCGAATCAAAGCCCTCGTCAACGTGATTATATTGCGTTTCAAACGGGGTTTTGGTGAAAACCGCGCTGAATATGCCGTCTGACTGCGTTATAACCGCGTCGTAAAAGTGTGTCGAGGAGTAGCTGAACGGCAATTTGTGACCTTTCCATTGCTCAATCGGGAGCGGTTGTACATCACTTTTCACAGCTCAATCTCCTGCTGCGGCTCGATTATCAGCTTATTCGGCGCGTCCCATTTCTCCGCTTTTTCGCGGTCGAACAGCGCGCTCGGTTTCAAATGCACGATGATGTTGTGCTTCGCGCCGATGATTCGCGCGCACTCCGCCGCTTCTTTCAGCCCCATATTGAACTTGCCGTCGCCGCAGAAAATCGCGTAATCAAGCCCGCGCGCGGCAAATTCGGACATCTGCTCCGTTTTCGACGTGTCGCCCGAGCAGTAGAATTTCACGCCGTCGAGCGACAGACTATAGCCGACGCAGTGCTTCGGATTGTGCATGAGGTTCTTCGCCGTGACCGCTTCGATTGCGATGCCGTCAACGTCGAAACTGTTGTGCTTGCCGCCCGCGAGCGCGTCCTCGTACGTGATAACGCGGCAATTCGGCTTCTGCGTGACGAGTTGAATCTGATTGTGGTCGTCGTGACCGTGCGTCACGAGAATCAGGTCGGCGGGCAGGTCGTACCCGTCGCTCGCGTACGGGTCGAAGTAGATGACGCGGTTGTCGTTCAGCGTGAAGCGGTAACTGCCGTGTCCCTGATAGTAGAGTTTAGCCATGATCGCACCTCGTTTCGTCGTTATTTCGGGTTACTGAATTTTTCTGACAACATTGTAGCAGAAATATCGCGAATAGTAAAGCATATTATTGCGCGCCGACGCTTTTCTTCCTGCGTCTGTTGTGTTTTCTTCCCGTTCCACTCGCTTCGTCGTAAAATGTTTACAATCGCCGCTGTATACAAACTCGTGCAAATATGATATAATATTACCAAGAATAAGCATGATTCTTCTATCAGGAGGCGACGCAATGAGTGAACTGTATTTGGTCACGGGCGCGGCGGGGCATCTCGGCGGCGCGCTGCTTCGGGCTTTGGCGGCGCAGGGCAAATCCGTGCGCGCGCTTGTGTTGGCGGGTGAACGTCACCTGCCCGAGGGCGACGTGGAGATTGTGTACGGCGACGTGTGCGACACCGCGAGTCTGGAACCGCTGTTCGACGCGCAGGGGCGCGAACTCATCGTGATCCACGCGGCGGGGATCGTGTCGATCGCGTCGAAATTCCGCCAAATCGTGTACGATGTGAACGTCACGGGGACAAAAAACATCGTGGATATGTGCGTAAAGCACAGCGTGAAAAAGCTCGTATACGTCAGCTCCGTCCACGCGATACCCGAGAAGCGGAAAGGCGACGTGATAACCGAGATTGCGCGGTTCAACCCCGACGATGTCATCGGACTGTACGCGCAGACGAAATCCGAGGCGACGCAATACGTACTCGACGCTGCCGCAAACGGGCTTGACGCGAGCGTCGTCCACCCGTCGGGCATCATCGGACCGGGCGACTACGGCGCGGGTCATACGACCGCGCTGATAATCGACTTCTGCAAGAAGCGGCTGACCTCCGCGACAAACGGCGGGTACGATTTCGCCGACGTGCGCGACGTCGCGGGCGGCATTGTCGCGTGTTGCGCGCGCGGACGGCGCGGGGAGTGCTACATACTCTCGAACAGGTACGTCTCCGTGCATGATCTGCTGTACATCGTCCACGAGGTCACGGGCGTGCGTGAGATCAAGAATTTCCTGCCGCTGTGGTTCGTGAAACTGACCGCGCCGCTCGCGGAGACGTTCTACAAACTGACGCACACGCCGCCGCTGTTCACGTCGTACTCAATCTACACGCTTAACTCCAACGCGCTGTTCTCCCACGCGAAAGCGGACGCGGAACTCGGCTACACAACGCGCGATTTGCGCGAGACGATCACGGACACCGTGGCATGGCTGCGGGAACACGGGCGGGTATAGCGCAGTCCGAGCATAAAAAGTGCCGATCAGGAGATGTGATCGGCACTTTGCGTTTTTCGGGGGGGATTGCAGACGAAGCGGGAATGACGATGATATCGCGCTTAATCCATCGGGTACTCGACCCATGAACCGTCAGCAGCTTCTTTCACGTACACTTGATGCCCGTCGGGATACGTCATTACCGCTTCACCGACTAACGAATCATCAAGAAATGTTCCAGTGACATATCTCCCGTCTGCGTAATAGAACACCCCTTGACCCGTGTAGTTGTCGGCTACGAAATCACCTATGTATTTCCGCCCGTCGGCATAAATGTATGTTCCTAACCCCACTCTCGCATCATCTTTCCATTCGCCAATATACGTTGATCCGTTTGGGTATGTCATGGTTCCATATCCATTTCGTAAGTTGCCGCTGTATTCACCCTCATATTTTTCGCCGCTCGGGAAAGTTTCTGTTCCGTAGCCGCATTTTTCCCAGTTTTTCCATTCGCCTGTATATACTCCTCCGCTGACATGATAACTGGTGCCGTAACCATTCGGCTCAAAGTCGATTATCTCGCCATCGTAGATTTCCCCGTCTGCAAAAGTAAACCTACCTCGCGGTCCGAGTTCTCCATCAACAATTTCGGTTTCAAATATTATTTTATCATACTTTTCATTCGGTCCGAGAATCGACGTGTATTTCCCAGAAAAATCGCTAATTAGTCCTCCGTTCCACGTGCCGTCGTATACACCGGTTCCATCGGCGGTGGTGCGAACACCTTGCCCATGTGGTCTCCCGTCTTTGAAACTGCCGACATATTTTGAACCGCTGAGATATATTAGGATTCCCTCTCCGTTAGGCATATCGTTTTCCCATTCGCCTGTGTATGTGCCTTGGGTCACGGTCTTGTCTGTTACAACGGTCTTAGCGTTCGGCACGTTCACGAGTGCTTTTGCGCACGCTGTAACTGTGAGCAACAGCGCAAGGCAAATGATTGTGCCGAGTATGACGTGCTTTTTCATCATGCGTTTGCTCTCCTTTCAATACACGTTTGTAAAGCCCTCCGCTCAAGCCGCGCCGTTGGCAACGCTGTTCACTATCCGTCGTCGCCCACGACGATGCGTGTTGTATGTGGGTGAGATTGTTATGTCTGTTGTCCCTCGCTCACGAGTCTTGCTATCACCGCGTACCCACAGTTCGACCAACTGCAGCCGTAGTACATGCCGTTTCCCGTTTTCGGGTCGATGAAGAACGGGAAATTGCCGTCGCTGAGCGTCTTGCAGTAGTTTTCAGCCGCCGATTTCGCGAACGCGCGGTGTTCCGTGTCCCACAGCCCCGTGACGATGTACATCATCGCGGGCGGCAGTATGCAGCCGCGACCCCAACCGAACGGGCTGAACAGCGGGCTTGTCATCTTCTCGGACGCGATGCCCCACGGGCTGAAAAACGTCGTGGTGTCCGACAGATCGGCGACGAGTTTCGCGAGAATCTCTCTCGGCAGTCTGTCGCCGAGGATCACGGGCATATAGTGTATGATGCTGTCGGAATAGATCAACTCGCGCGTCTCGGGTACCAGTCCCGCGAACCGCTCGCCGTCCCACAGCACGTCTACGAGTTTGCCGACCAACTCTTTCGACCGTTTGTGCCACTCCGTATACTCGGATTCGGGTTTGCCGAGCAATTTTCCGAGATCACCCGTCGCTTCGAGCAGCAGCACGATGTACGACGCGATATCGGGCGTGGAGATCATGATGTGCTTCGCCCAGAGCGAACAGTCGTCGAGACCCGTCTCGTCGCTGTGTATCAGGCTCGGCAGACCGTCCTCGTCCTCGTCACGGTACGTCATGAACCAGTTCGCCCAACGCCCCATGCCGTCGTACAGCTTCTCAACGCGCTCACGCGAGCTCGTTTCGAGCAGATTGTGGCGTTTCATGATCTCGAGTACCGCCCAACCGTGCATCGGCGGTTTGACCATCAACGACTCGCATTGCGTGTCGTCGTACATGTCGGGCAGTTGACCGAGCGGTCCGATACGGTCGATCGGGCTGAGCAGCAGATCGACGGCGAGGTCTGTGTGCTCCTGCAACGCGACGGCGTTCTGGCACATCTGCCATTGCGACGCCATAACGCCCGCAAACATCTGTATCATCGAGTGTTTCGCGGTGCCGTACGGTCCCGTCAGGAACGTCCACAGCGTGTACTCGCAATCCTCGCGCGTCCGCTCGTACGGCTCGGTGAATGTCGGCATACCCTCGACGAAATCGTCCCAGTCGGCTTGCATCGACGCTTTAGCCTCGGCATAGCTCGGGTAACTCGCGCGCACAATGCCGCCGTACGTCGATTCTTCGAGCACGAGCGTGAAGCCGCCGTCGGGCGCGGGGTGCGTCTGCCCGTAGATGTCGCCGCTCGCGAGTTTTTCGGGGTCCCACGGGGTCACGCCGTCGTTGAAGTCGAACGACGACCCGTCGATACCCTTGAAAATCACGGAACACGTAAGGCGGAAAAACGCCTCCCACGCGCCGTTTTTGCGCGGGTGAACCGTCTCGTGCTGCACCATCGTCTTTTCAAAGCGCAGACCCATGCCCGCGTCGCCCTCCGCGACGATCTTCGTCGTGTCCGCGAACGTGAACCGCACGTCGCCGTGCGCCGTCTTGAGCGTCAACTCGGCGGGACGCGCTTCGAGCGTGTGCGCGACCTTTTCGCCGTTGTACGTCGCGAAGATGTTGATGAGCCGGTTCTTGTCGGGCGCGAGCGCGGACATGCCGTGCAGCGTGCCGAGGTAGAACGCGGGCTCCGCACCGGGCATCCCAAATTGGAACAGCCCGAACCACGCGCCGCGACGTTTGAACATCTTACCATCGATGCTGACAGGGTTGGTATGTGTTGCCATATTGATACTCCTTTATGGTGTTATTTTGTGTGTTTTTGTCGCGACGCACGTCGCGTTTCTCGTAGGGACGGACGACCCTGTCCGTCCTGTCGCAGTTTGCGCAAAGACATGGCGCGTGATTCGCGTTTTGCGTAGGGCGC
>JAISJJ010000112.1 GCA_031261585.1 Oscillospiraceae bacterium | reverse complement strand
ATATCATTCGGCCCGCTGCACAGCGAAGTTATTTAGTTTTAATTTTACGGAGTTGTCAGTTCGTAGTTAGCGCAGGCTCGGAAATGTGGATATAGACTTTATCAGAGCTTCCAGCCCTGCGCCAGCTCACAAGGTCAATTGTCATCTCGCGTCGGCAGCTAGTGCATTTTGCGCGTATATATCCGCTCGCGCCATCGTATTTATCTGTCACGCGGTGTCCGCAGTACGGGCATTTTATCGGTTTTGGGTTTTTGCCCGCCGTCGCGTCACGCGCACCGCGAATTCGCGCGAGCGTCTCCGGCGAGAGTTGTGTTGGAACGTGAATTTTAGGCAAATTGCTCATCCTCCATTATATCAGTGGGATCGTAAAAATCGCAGTACCCGCACTGAATCATATATTCAAGTTGCAATAACCGCTTTGTTAGTGCGCTTTTAGACACGTCAAATGAGACGAGTAGATGTTGAAAAAACAGTTCATCCGGTTGATTGAGCATTTTCCCGTAGCGCACCAGACGACGCGCACCCATTAGCCGCGCGACTTTGCGAGCGGGCATGAGCAGCGCGGCGGCAAGCGCGTTTGCTTGCCATTCGCACCAATCCCACTGCGATTTTAGTTCGCGCATTGAATAAGGTGGATTACAAGCTGCGCGCAATGATTTTTGCATCTCGCTCGGTTGCGCGCGAAAGAGTATCTGGTGAGCGCACTCATGCGTGACAGTGAACCGATACCTGCCGCGCCATGCGCGTTCTCCGGGATACGACGGCAGCAGCGATGTGTCGATGAGCAGCGTATTTGCCGGTACATGAATCGTTTCGGGGTTTGCAATGTACGGAACAACAACGTCAACATCTGCGTGTGTCGTCAATCCAAGAATCTCACCGCACAGCGAAAGCTGCTCGTACACCATGCTCAAACCGAGGTGTTTTATGGCAAAATTCTCTACATTCAGCGGCGTATCGTTATCTGGACTATGCCCATAGTCGCGCAAAATGTTCTCTGCAATTAGTTCAATATCTTCGTAACTTAATATCACATGTATTCCTCCTACGCCGTCTCCCACACGAGCCGCGCAGCGTCAAACTCCGCAACACCGCCGTCGAACCACGCGTCCGCGCCGTCCCACGGCACCATCACGGGCATACGGTCGTGTATCGTCTCCGCGCCGCCCACGGCGTTACGCGTGAGAATCACGAACGACGCGCCCTCAGCGTCCTCGCGCCAACAGCCCGCAAGCAACAGCGGAGCTTCAGGCGCGTAAAACCGATACTTTATTTTGCGACTGCCCGACTTCTGCCACTCGAAGTAGCCGCTGGCGGGGATAAGGCACCGCCGCCGCGCCATTGAATCGCGGAACATCGCTTTCTCGCGCGCCGTCTCGCTCCGCGCGTTGATTATCGTCTTGCCGTCGAATCCCGCAAAGCCCCACTTCATCGGCGCGAAGCCGCGCTCTGTGCGCACCGCCGCAACGTCGGTCGGGAAAATCTCGCCGCGCGTCTTGACAGGCGCGTCGAAGCGGCTCATCTCTGCGAGCAGTTCCGCAAACGACGGCGCGTCAGGCTCGATGTAAAAACGTCCGCACATAAAATCATCCTCTTTTCTCGCCCGGTAAGCGATAATATGCGTTGTATTCTTCTCGGCTCACGGGCTTCAGCCTGAACCACTTGCGCGGTTGCAGCAGCCCGTAATACAAATACTCCGTGCGTCCCTCAATCTCGCATTCGTAGCGGTCGCCGACCGTGCCGCTCTTTTGCTCAGCGAGCGACACGACCGCGCGCACGCGCTCAATCTCGACGCGCAGAGTGTCGCCCGCGTCGTCCTCCCAGTCGAACGCGAGCGGGTACGCCTTACCGTCGCGCTCGGTAAGCTGAATCATGCGAATCGGCACGCGAATCATGTAGTCCGCAGTTTCTATTCTGTTATTTTGGTCGTATATCCTCCCCAATTTACGCTCACTCCCCCCGTGAACACGCCGACCGGGTGTATCGTGTGGTCGCGTTTCGCGTCCACGCCCGACAGTTCCGGTGCAAGTAACATCACTCCGCGCTGTATTATCTTGTTGCCGAACCGCTCGCGCAGTCGGTTGACAGACCGCTCCAGCGCAAGCGATTTGTCCGTTCTTTCAACGTCCTCGAACAGCGTCAGTTGACGCGGCGTGTCGATGCTCACGAGGTCGCACCCGCGCACACCTATCTTTCGCAGCGGTTGCCGCCAGTCGCCGTAGCTCTCGCGGAACAGAGAGTACGCCGTGTCCGCAATCTGTTTCGACAGGCACGTCGGCACCGCGATTTTGCGTTGGCGCGTACCCCACTTCGTCATGTCGCTCGTGCAGAACGTGAACTCGATGGTGTTCGCGAGAAACCCCTGCTCCATGAGCCGCGCACCGACGCTCTCGGACAGCGCGTACAGCACGTTTTTTACGTCGAGGTCGGTTTTCAAATCCCGCACGCAGGTGTGCGAGTTGCCGACCGACTTCACGGGTTCCGAGAAATCTTTCGGCGCGACGAGCGAGCAGTCGCGCCCGTTCGCGAAC
>JAISJJ010000097.1 GCA_031261585.1 Oscillospiraceae bacterium | reverse complement strand
CGGGCGCGCGCCTGTTCGTGGTTCGCCATACTGTAGTCCGTGCTGTAAAACACGAGGGTACTCGCGGCGGTGAGCGTGATGCCGAGTCCCGCCGTCGCGATTTGTCCGACGAACACGGTCACATTCGGGTCGGTCTGGAACGCGGACACCTGCTCGGCGCGGTCTTTAGTCCCGCCGCTGATTGCGGAGTACGCGACGCCCTGCTTTTCGAGCAGCTTCTTGATTGCCGCGATTTCGGCGACGAACCGCGCGATGATTACGAGCTTCTGACCGCTCGCCTGCGCCTCGTCGATTATGTCCGCGAGCGCGTCGAGTTTCGCCGTGCTGACCGACTGCGGGCGCGGGTCGTCGTCACCACCGAGAAACCCTCCCGTTAGTTGTTGCAAGCGCAGAACCCGCGTAAGCACGTTCGTGATTGTGATTTCGCCGCGCTGCAACTCCGCGTAACTGTCGCGCACAAGGTCGCGGTAGAGCTTCGCGGCGGCGGGTTCGAGTTCGACGTAACGCACAATGTCCGTCGTCGCAGGGAGGTCGAGGCACTCCGCCTTCGTCGCGCGAAACGAGATGCTGTGCAGTTTCTCCGTCAGTTCGGGTTCCATTGATTGCTTCAGCACGGGTGTGTACGAGCCGTAGCCCGTCATGTCGAAGTAATGGTTGCGGAACGCAATGAACGACGTACCGAACACGGCGGGGTTTAGGAATTTATACTGCGAGAACACGTCCAAAGCCTTGTTCGTGATGACCGTACCCGTCAGCAGTAACCGGTACCGCGCTTTTGCGCCGAGGCGGTGCAGAGCTTTCGCGGCGTTGGTGCTGTGCGACTTGATTTTGTGTCCCTCGTCTGCTATGATGAGTTCGGGTTTCCACTTCGCGAGTTCCGATTCGAGCCGCCACGCGGATTCGTAGTTGACGACCGCGATTTGGAGCGGCGCGGGGTCGTCGCGCAACGGGTACCATTCGAGTTCGCGGAGTTGCTCCGCCTTTTTCGCCGACGTGCCTGTGAGGACGGCGAGCGTGTAATCGAAGTCCGCGAACTTCTCAAACTCCTCCCGCCACACGCCGACGATACTCAGCGGCGCGACGACGAGGACGCGGCGAATGCGGTGTTCGAGGTACAGTGTGCCGGCGACTGCGACGGCGGTGATGGTTTTGCCGGTTCTGAGCTATCCCATGTCCATGAGGTATGCGCAACCTCTGGACACGGGAGGGACATCACCACCTTCCGTTAACCCGAACAGTTGACACGCGAAGTCGAAGGCTCGGCGTTGATGCGCGAAAGGCGCGGCGCGGATTGGCATTGTGACATGGCTCACGTTGTCGCGTCCTCCTTCTTCTCGTAAATCTCAATCTCATCGACCGAGTCGCCGGGGACAAGGATTGTCAGTCTCTGCTTTTCGCCGAACAGTCGCCGCAGTACGCGCTCGCGGATGCAGACGCGCCTAACGCCGAGCAGTCCTCCGTTCGGAGGTGGTTTTGTGCTGATTCTCAGCCCGTGGGTCATTGCAATCTCCTCACTTTCCGAGGGCGCTTTCGCTGCCCCTCAATATGTAGCCGTGGGAGAAAGCATTTGCGGATATACTTTCAAAAAATATTTCTAAGTTTTTTCTGCGCACCCTCAATCGCTTGCGACACAACGCGTCTGTCTTTACCGAGTTCGTTTGCGACATCACGGTGCGTCCTACCGTTCATACAGACCTCCGCAAAGCAGAATCTCTGCAACTCCGTCAGCGTCACCATCGCGCGTTCAAGGTCGGCGGTCAACTCGATGTTCGCGATATTCTCCTCGGCACGTCGGTCAGTAAACCACTCGCCCTCGTACTCCGCGCCGTCGAGCGGAATCGGCGCACCCGTGTACTTGTGCGGGCGGCGGTGACGGCGGTCGCGCAGTTCCTCCCAATCCGCAACGTCGAGGACTTCGGGCTTGTCCTCCGCCGTAATGCCGAACTCGGCAAGATACAACTGCTCCTCGCTTCCCGAGACCTCAAACTCGGACACCTCGTCCGTTGCGTACCTGAATCGGATTATCATAATCGGCTCCCTTCGCCGCCGGGCGCGGGAACCGTTGAGACAAACAAAAAGTCCCTCCGGTCGAAACCGAAGGGACAGAGAAAACGAGCCGCATGACATCGAGCATTGCCGACAACGCGTAGTCGAAACTACGCGTCATGCGGCATTGGAGACTCGATGTCAATCGGCCCGCTGCACAGCGTCACTAATTAAGTTTTAGTATAATATGCTGAGATTGCTTGGTTTTACGAGTTGATGACGGCGATAACCGTCACGTCAGTTTCTGCGGTAATATCCGCCGTTCGGATTTGCTCTGCGCCAACTCACGAGGTCAATCGTCATCTCGCGTCCGCAACTTGTACATTTAGCGCGTATGTATCCGCTCGCGCCGTCGTACTTGTCTGTAACACGGTGTCCGCAGTACGGGCATTTTATAGGTTTCGGTTCCTTGTCTTTTGTCGCGTCGCGCGCGCCGCGAATACGGGCGAGCGTTTCGGGCGACAGCACTTTCGGTATGTTGTTCTTAGACAAATTGTTCATCCCCCATTATATCTGTTGGGTCATAGTAGTCGCTGTAACTGCACTGAAACATTAACTCAAGTTGCAGCAGACGCTTTGTCAGCGCGGTCTTGGACACGTCGAACGCGGAGAGCAGAGCGTGGAAAAACAGGTCGTCGGGGCGGTTGAGCTTGCTTCCGTAGCGCGTAAGACGACGCACTCCCATCAGCCGCGCGACTTTCCTTCTCGGCATCAGCAGAGCGGCGGCGAGAGCGTTCGCTTGCCATTCACACCAGTCGGATTTCGAGTTCAGTTCCCTCGCGGAATACGGTCGGGGTTCAAGCTGCCGCAGCGACTTCTGTCGTTCGTCAGGCTCAGCGCGAAACAGAATCTGGTGCGCGCACTCGTGCGCGACGGTGAAACGGTACCGCCCGCGCTGTCTCCAATCGTTCGGAT
The DNA here is from genome assembly GCA_031261585.1 of Oscillospiraceae bacterium. Taxonomy (GTDB): domain Bacteria; phylum Bacillota; class Clostridia; order Oscillospirales; family Oscillospiraceae; genus JAIRRO01. The sequence goes on along the minus strand of JAISJJ010000097.1, from coordinate 1,537 downwards.
ACTCGGGCAGGAGCGATGTGTCAATAAGCAGCGTGTTCGGCGGCGCGTGGATTGTTTTCGGATACATAATGTACGGAACAATAATGTCCGCGTCGGCGTGTGTCGTCAGTCCGAGAATGTCACCGTACACCGAGAGACGGTCATACACCATACTCAAGCCGAGGTGCTTAATTGCAAAATTCTCGACGTTAAGCGGTGTGTCGCTCTCGGGAGAGTACCCATAGTCGCGCAGGATATTCTCCGCAATAAGTTCAATGTCGTAATAACTCAATATCACGTCCGCAACCTCCCAATCTATGCCGTCTCCCACACGAGCCGTGCTGCGTCAAACTCCGCAACGCCGCCGTCGAACCACGCGTCAGCATCGCCCCACGGCACCATCACGGGCATTCGGTCGTGTATCGTCTCCGCACCGCCGACCGCGCTCCGCGTGAGAATCACGAACGACGCGCCGTCAGCGTCCTCTCGCCAACAACCCGCGAGCAGCAGCGGAGCGTCGGGCGCGTAGAACCGATACTTCACCTTGCGGCTGCCGGATTTTTGCCACTCAAAGTAACCGCTGGCGGGGATAAGGCACCGCCGCCGCGCCATCGAATCGCGGAACATCGGCTTCTCACGCGCCGTTTCGCTCCGCGCGTTGATTATCGGCTTGCCGTCGAAACCCGGAAAGCCCCACTTCATCGGCGCGAACCCGCGCTCCGTTTGCACCGCCGCAACGTCGGTCGGGAAAACCTCGCCGCGCGTCTTGACAGGCGCGTCGATGCGGCTCATCTCCGCGAGCATTTCCGCAAACGACGGCGTGTCAGGCTCAATGTAAAAACGTCCGCACATAATTAACTCCTTTTTTCGCCCGGCAAGCGGTAATATGCGTTGTATTCTTCTCGGCTCACGGGTTTCAGTCGGAACCACTTGCGCGGTTGCAGCAAGCCGTAGTACAGATACTCCGTGCGCCCCTCAATCTCGCACTCGTAGCGGTCGCCGACAGTGCCACTTTTCTGCTCCGCGAGCGACACGACGGCGCGCACGCGCTCAATCTCGACGCGCAGCGTGTCGCCCGCATCGTCCTCCCAGTCGAACGCGAGCGGGTACGCCTTGCCGTCGCGCTCGGTAAGCTGAATCATGCGAATCGGCACACGAATCAAAAAATCCGCAGTTTCTATGCCGTTATTTTGGTCGTGTATCCGCCCCTCGTCGTCGCGGACTGCGCTAAGTCTCACCGCCGTCTCGCGGGGGACGGCGGTTCGCTCACTCCGTCGCTCCTCCTCTCCGACGCGAACCCGCTCGCGTGGGATCGCTGGGCTTCGCACCGGTTTGGACGAGAGTTCGTTTACGCCGATATGTGCGTCGTGTAACTTCCCCATTTAATATTTACACCTCCAGAAAACACGCCGACAGGGTGTATCGTGTGGTCGCGTTTCGCGTCCACGCCCGACAGTTCCGGCGCAAGTAACATCACTCCGCGCTGAATAATCTTGTTGCCGAACCGCTCGCGCAGTCGGTTGACAGACCGCTCCAGCGCAAACGATTTGTCCGTCTT
>JAISJJ010000093.1 GCA_031261585.1 Oscillospiraceae bacterium | reverse complement strand
GGAGTTTTTGACGACGATCGGCGCGTCGAACGCTGCGATGGAACTCATGAACATCAAGATTGCGAAGGAGATGCAGCAGTCCGTCAACCGCAAGATCAACTGCGACACCGCAAACGTCACAAAAACCGTCAACGCGTCGGTGCGGCAGGTGGAGTTGATCGAGTCGTTGCGCGATATGTTGCCCGACCTGCCCGAAAAACTGCGCGAGGCAGCGCAATTGCGGCTCGCGTACCCCGAGTTGTCGCTGACGGAACTGGGCGCGATGTGCGTCCCGCCTGTGACGAAGTCGTGTCTGAATCATAGGATGCGGAAGTTGGCGGAGGTGGGGGAGAGGGCGCAGGAGGAAAAAAGATGAGAAAATACGCCATTCTAACTGAACCGAAAAACGGGATCAAAATGATTGCAATTTATACGTATTCCGAGACAGAAGTGTATCTCTTCGAGTATACAACTACAAGCAAGTACGCGTATAGTGATAACGATTGGCTTTGGTGGTCAGTTGAAAGAGCGGAGGAACACGCGCTGAGTTTCGGCGTCAACAACGGGTGGACGGTCATTGATGATCCGTTGCCCGATTGCAAAATGGATATAATTTATCCTGTGCGCCTAAAATGGCGAAGCACAGCAAAACCTGAGCACGAGATATACGAAACACTAATAGACGGGGAATGGGTGGAGTTGGCTGAGGGCGTTGTACAGTAACACAAAAGGGCGGGTATACCCCGCCCCTACGAAAACGTATTCAATTTGGGTATAATGTTGCGCAAACGCAACGTAGGGGCGGGGTCTACCCGCCCTTTTCACATGTCCCTCACACGCTCGCGAGCATGACCTCGCACCGTCCGTCGAAGTCCGCCGCACCCAGCCCCGACGCGAGATACACGCTATCTCCCTGCGCGAGGTCGAGCGTATGCCCCGCGCACCGCAGTTCGCATTGCCCCGCGACGACGATTGCGGACAGGAATGTCGTCGCGTCCACGCTGACGCGCTCGCGCCCCGTTACGTTGAGGATCGTGGCGCGGAACGCCGTGAAATCGCCGTAAAACGCGCCCTCCTCGGCGATGATGAACGGTTTCGCGACATCGGCGGTCAGGTTCGCGCACGCAACCGCGTCGTCGATGTGCAGTTCGCGCGGCGCACCGTCCGTGCCGAGCCGATTGTAGTCGTAGACGCGGTACGTCGTGTCGCTCGACTGCTGAACCTCGGCGAGCAGAATACCGCCGCCGAGCGCGTGGATCGTACCCGCGGGGATAAAAAACACATTGCCGCGCGACGCAGGAACGCGCCGCAGAACGTCCTCGATCGTGCCGTCAGCTATGCGTTGACGCAGTTCGTCGGGGGTGACGGCTCGGGACAACCCGAGATATATGTGCGCATTCGGCACCGCGTCGAGAATGTACCACATCTCGGTCTTGCCGCGCGGCAGATTGCGCGACTGCGCAAACGCGTCGTCGGGGTGTACCTGAACGGACAGCGGTTCCTGCGCGTCGATGAGTTTGACGAGCAGCGGCAGTTCGGGTTCACCGAATTCGCGCAGCGCGTCAGGCAGCGAATAACCCGCAAGTTCGCCGTTCAGCACGATGTTCTCGCTCGAAGCCCTGTCGGACAGCACCCAACTCTCGGCGATGCGCGGCAGATCGGTATTCGCGCCGAAGTCGCGTTTCAGCCGCGCACCGCCCCAGATTGCGTCCTTGAAAACTGGCGCAAGTTTCAGCGGGTATTTTACACTGCTCATCTGAGTTTTACCCGAGTTCGTGCAGCAACGCCGCGCCGATAATGCCCGCGTCGTTGCCGAGCTGTGACACGGATATCTCGGTGTTGCGCGCGGAATTGCGCGTGTACCGCGCGCGGTTCACGTGTTCGCGCAACGGCGTGAGCAGCACGTCGCCCTGAGCCGACACGCCGCCGCCTATGGACAACCGCTCGGGTTGGAATGTGTTAACGATGTTGGTCAGCGCGATGCCGAGATACTCGATGTACTGCGCCACAACGTCAGCCGCCGCAGCGTCGCCGAGCAGCGCGCCGTCGAACGCGGTCTTGCCGTCGACATCTTCGAGCGTACGCGCAACCTCCCACAGCTTACTCGAACGATGCACCGTCATAGCCGCGCGGGTCTGACGTATCAACGCGGTAGCCGACGTGTACGCCTCGACGCAACCGCGCCGCCCGCACGTGCAGTCGTCGCCGCCAGCGACGATTACGGTGTGACCCAGTTCGCCCGCACCGTCGTTGAACCCCGTCATGAGCCGCCCGCTGATGATAACGCCCGCGCCGACACCCGTACCGAGCGTCACAGCTACGAAATCGCGCGTATTTTTACCCGCACCCGCTCGATATTCGCCCCACGCGGACGCGTTCGCGTCGTTCGCGATGTGCGCGGGGATACCGAGCGCGTCGGACAGCAGACCGCGCAACGGCACGTCGGTAAATTCGAGGTTGTTTGAGTACTCGACAACGCCCGTCGTGAGGTTCACGCTACCAGGAGAACAGACACCGACCGCCGCAATGTCGGACAGCGCGAATCCCGCGTTTGCCACCGCGTCCCGCGCGCAACCGATAATGTCCGCGACGATCTCACCGCTCGGACGCGGCAAATTCGTCTTACGGTGCGCACGCGACAGAATAACGCCGTCCGTGTCCGTAACGCCCGCGTAAATATTCGTGCCGCCGAGGTCGATACCGATGTAGTACATAAGAAGCTCCTAAGAAAGAGGTTAGAGGTTGGATGTGAGAGGTTAGAGCGGGGGACGGTGGACGGGGGGCAAACCCCCGCCGCTTGCGAGCGGCACCCCCTTTGCGAAAGGGGGCGGGATTGGATGTGTTGCGGCTGCGTTGGATAGTGGGTCGTAGGGGCGATTATCAATCGCCCGTCCCTCGTCCAACGTCCTTGACCCTTTGCGAAAGGGGGTGGGATTGGACGTGTTGCGGTTGCGTTGGATAGTGGGTTGTAGGGGCGATTACCAATCGCCCGTCCCTCGTCCAACGTCCTTGCCCCCTTTCGGAAAGGGGGTGTCGACCGCAGTCGGCGGGGGTTTGCAGTCCAAGCCCCCGC
>JAISJJ010000080.1 GCA_031261585.1 Oscillospiraceae bacterium | reverse complement strand
GTCCGCGCTCGCCGCGCGGCGTTACTTTCTGTCGAGAGAAAGTAACCAAAGCTCGTTGGAGGGAACGCACCGCGCCCTTCTCGCTTCCGTGAGACGCGAGAACGGCAGCGGCGGCGATGTCAATTAACAATGTACAATTAACAATGAACAATTACGTGGGATTTACTTGAACGTTGATCGAGCTTATTCCCGTTTCCCGTAACCCTCGTCCAAGCCTGCGTAAATTGTTAATTGTACATTGTCAATTGTTAATTGCCCAGTCACGTCACATCAACACACTCTGCGGCTCGTTTCGCTGCCGCACATTGGTGCGTGTCAGGGGCTTGGTTCTCGCTCGCGTGTATCGGTTTGTGTAGGGGCGACCCTGCGTGGTCGCCCTGTTGTGGTCTGCATACGTCTTTAACTCGTGATTCGCATTTTCAGGATATCCAAGATCATATTCGCGATGGGGGTACGCATCGGACTTGTGATATACCATACGCCGATCACAATCGCGCACAGGGAGAGCACACAGCACATCAGTATGTCGCCGAACAGATTTTTCTTTTTCAGACGCCAAACGTCATAAGCCGCAATCGCGATGATCACGGCGGCGTACACCAGCGCGGTCGTCGTCATTTTTTGTCCTCCGCGCCTGATTGCGTTGCGGCGACAGGCTCCTTGATGTCGTAAGAACGGCGCACGGTGCATGCAATGCTGAACTTCACCTTGACCTCGGGTAGAATCTCAGCCCAGTCGTCCTCTATCTTCGCCCATTTCACGGGGTTTTTCATGCGCACACGTTCGCATATCTCGATCAGATCGACGTTGTTTTCGCGCTGAATATCGAGAACGCTCTGCACCTCCTCGCCGAGTACGCGCGAGACCTGCTTGCCGATATATTGCAAATCCGCTTCCGAGAGGATATCGCTCTTGCCGAGAGCTTCGGATATATTCATATAGGTATAAAACTTGTACTCGACCTCGGTGAGCTTGTCCCCGCTCCACGTTGTGTTGAACTCCGTCATCGTATTCATGACATCGAGGACGACAATATATCCGTCGGGGTCCTCCACGCGGACGGGTGCCTCGTACATCTTGCCGTACAGCATATTATATCCGCGCGCAATGTCCCTGTCGATGTACCCCGTCAGCTTGTAGTCGCGGATTACGGCGTATCCGTTTGCCACGATAATCTGCTTCGGCAGATCGTCGGCTGTCGTTGACGCGAAATCGAAATCCTTGCCGCTCAGCGCGGGAATGACGGCGCAGTGGTGGTCGGTACTCATGGCGTTGACGAGATCAATCAGCCGCATGGTCTCCGTCGTGCTCTCGTGGCGCATCGTGCCGTCGTTGCCCTCCAACATGGAGAGCAGCGACGCGGATTTGGAGTTCGCGTTGGCTATCAATTCGGCGGCGGTGCCGTCTCTGACCACGAACACCTGCGCGGAGTAACGGGACTCGTAATCGCGCATGATATAGTCGAGGTACGTCCCGATATCCTCTTTCGCCGCGTTTTCGCCGAACAGATAGTAGTCCACGTAGCCCATGTGGTGCCACGCGGTCGCGTAGGTGTTGATCTTCTCCATAGTCTCGGTGAACGTGGGACCCGCGACGGTCATGTAGCCGACGACGGGGTCCGCGTCCTCACCCGCTGGGCGGTCGGCGACGATGGTCACGACGAACTCCTTGCCGTGTTCCCCGCCCTTGTCGACGCCTATGATCTGAATCGTCTCGAAGTTCGCGATATCCGTCATGTGCGGCGTATATCGGCACGAACTCGCCGATACGAGCGTGAACACGGCGAGCGACAGTACCGCCGCGCGTCTGAGCGTGTCCTTCATCAGTTGTCACCGTCCTCTTTCGTGTCTGAGGACGCATCGGGTGTCGATTCGTCGTCCTGTGTCTCTCGCGCGCGGACGATGTCGGCGGGCGATATGCTGACGGGTCGCTGTAACTTCTTTCGCCACCCGCGCCGTATGATCGTATCCTCAAACAACTGCCGCCACTCGTTCCCGACGGCGGGCGCGAGATACGGCGTTCCGTATACCTCAATGCTACACAGATTGTATAATATCAGAATCAGCCCGATGGACATGCCGAACAGCCCCGCGATCGTCGCCGCGACGGCAAGCCCGAATCTGCACAGGCGCAGCGCGGTCGAAAAGTCCTGACTCGGCACGACGAACCCCGTTATACCCGCCGTCGCGATGACGATGACGACACCGGGCGAGAGTGTGTGCGCCGCTATCGCCGCCTGACCGATCACGAGCGCGCCGACCGTACTGACCGCCTGCCCGATGGCGCGCGGCAACCGCGCTCCCGCTTCAAGCAGAATCTCCAACGCGAGCAGCATGATGAACACTTCGAGATACGTCGGAAACGGCACACCGCGCTTGCTCGTGATGATTGCAATCGCGAGCTTTGTGGGTATGATCTCCTGATGAAACGACGTTATCGCGATGTATAATGCGGGCAGCACGAGCGACAGCAGAATCGCGGTATAGCGCAGAATACGGAACAGCGACGTGATGAGCGGGTGCAGCGCGTAGTCCTCAACCGCCTGCATGAACGAGTTGATACATACGGGCAGCAAAAATCCGAACGGGATACCGTCGACAAAGATACCGACGCGCCCCTCCAACAGATTGCCCGTGAATTTGTCGGCAAGCTCGGTGTCGAGCGTATGCGGGAAGATCGTGCGTTGCGTCTCGTGCAAAATCGCGTCGAGTTGCCCCATCGTGACAAGCCCGTCGATATCGGCGGCGCGCAGTCTCTCGCCTATCGCCTCGACGACGGCACCGTTGGCTATCCCGCTGACATACACGACGGCGACGGGCGTGTTCGTGCGTCTGCCTATCGTCATCTGTACGATTTTGAGGTCGTTCGTCTGTATACGTCGGCGTATGAGCGTCGTATTCGTGCGCAATGACTCGACGAACGCGTCCTTGCCGCCTTTCAGCACGTTCTCATTCGTCGGCTCGGAGATACTGCGCGACTCGAAACCCTTGATGTCGAACGCAATCGCCACGCCCTCGCCGTCGAACACGAGTATCGCGGAGCCGAACAGCAACTGTGACATCGCGTCCGTCATCGTCTCGCACAGTTTGCGCTGACAGTGGTACACGCGTCCCGAATGTATCAGCTCAATCGCGTCGCGCTCCGACTTGACGGCGCGCAGATCGCGGTCAAGCGCGAGCGGACGCAACACGTCGTCGTTCAACACCGAAGTCTGCACCATGCCGTCGACGGACAGCACCGTACACTTGATGTCGTCGCCGACGGTGACGTCGGTATAGAAAATGTCGTCGCAGTCCGTCAGGCGTTCGCGGAATACGGACATGCTGACGGGGTCTTTCGCGCTCTCGGTGTCGTTCAAACAGCTCACCAACTTCTGAAAAATACGGCAGAATTATGCTGACAGTCTGAGTATTGCCAAAACTCGAAAAATAATGTAAATAAATCTTGAAATTTTGCGCGATATATTGTAGAATAACGTCGGCACCCAAAGCAGACGAAAATCAAACACATAAAGGAAGGAAATTCAGTCAATGGAAAAATTCTTCAAGCTCAAAGAAAACGGCACAAAGATCAGCACCGAGATCATCGCGGGACTCACCACATTCTTCGCAATGGCGTACATCATCATCGTGAATCCGAATATCCTGTCGCAATCGGGTATGGAGTGGGGCGCGGTATTCCTCGCGACGATCATCTCCGCCGTCATCGGAACACTCATCATGGGTCTGTTCGCGAATGTGCCTTACGCACAGGCTCCGGGCATGGGACTGAACGCGTTCTTCGTGTACACGGTCTGTTTCGGGCTCGGCTACTCGTGGCAACAGGCGTTGTCGATGGTGTTCATCTGCGGTGTGATCAACATCCTGATCACCGTCACGAAACTCCGCAAACACATCATCAAGTCGATCCCCAAATCGTTGCAGCACGCGATATCGGGCGGTATCGGTCTGTTCATCGCGTACATCGGCTTCCTGAACATCGGCTTCATCGAGCTGGGCGCGGTGCCGTCCATGGCGGCGGTCAACACACCCGAACTGTTGCTGTTCCTGTTCGGACTTGTTCTCATCGTAGTGTTGCTCACGCTCAAAGTCAAGGGCGCGATACTGATCTCGATTGTCGCGACGACGATTCTCGGCTGGATAGTCGGGATAGTCGATTTCAGCGGCTCCAACACGATCAGCTTTGCCGAGTCGGCGAAATCGTTGCCGCAGACGTTCGGCGTAATCTTCACAAAAGAGGGTCTCGGCTCGCTGTTCTCAGGCGGCGGGCGCAGTATCGTAATCGTACTGGTCACGATCTTCTCGTTCTCCCTGTCCGACACGTTTGACACAATCGGCACATTCATCGGAACGGGTCGCCGTTCGGGCATATTCAGCGAAGCGGACGAGAAAGCGATGGAGACCTCCGTCGGCTTCAAGACGAAGATGGACAAGGCTCTGTTCGCGGACGCGACAGCGACATCAATCGGCGCGATCTTCGGCACCTCTAACACCACAACGTACGTTGAGTCCGCCGCGGGTATCGGCGCGGGCGGCCGCACGGGATTGACGAGTGTCGTCGTCGCGATTCTGTTCATCATCAGCGCGTTCTTCGCGAGTTTTGTGTCCGCGATTCCGACGGCGGCGACGGCTCCCGCGCTTATCATCGTCGGTATCATGATGGCGTCGAGCTTCATCGACGTGAAGTGGTCCGACCTCGACGAGGCGATCCCCGCGTTCTTCGCGGGCGTGTTCATGGCGTTGGCGTACAGCATCACGACGGGTATCGCGGTGTCGTTCATCTTCTACTGCATCGTGAAAGTCTGCAAGAAGCAGGGGCGCGACATTCACCCGATTCTCTGGACGGCGACGGGATTATTTATTCTGAACTTCGTACTGCAAGCCATAAAATGGTAGCGTAAAGCGAACGAATACCGCCGTGACGCGTTCGTCGCGGCGGTATTCTTATAACACAGATTTTTACGAAAGGAGCGACGATATGGCGAGACTTACGTGTCCGTATTGCCTGACGAAGAACCCGAAAGGTGCGCAACGGTGCAGACAGTGCGGGCGGTCGTTCGTGATCGAGGCGGTAAAACCGCGCGTCGTGACGCAATCCGAGGACGAGATTCCGTCGCTGACGAACGCGCTCGGCGGCGCGTACTTCGCGTCGGAACCCGTCATAACAGGCAAGGGAAGCCCGCGAAAAAAGCCGATGTACGTTATCCTGTCAATACTGCGCGTACTCAGTTTGATTTGCGTTGTCATGTCGCTTCTGTGGAAGTACTTGGTGAACGCTTTTGAAGAAGGTTTTTCGCCGAGTGCACCGACTGCCGCCGCGCTGATTTTATGGATTTCGTTCCCGATCGCGCTCGCAACCTGCGTCGCGCTGACGATTTGGAACAAACGCATTGACCGCAAGGAACGCCGCCGAGGATCCGAGAAATCAACCGCCGAACGGGGAGGAAATACCCATGGATAACAGACGCAACGGGCGGTCATTCGGTATCGCCGTCGCCGCGCTGACGTTCGCGGGGGCGGTTATCGCGTTGCTCGGACTGTCGATAGCGGCGCGGGGTCTCGGACTGTGGGCGACGATGGTCACTGAGCTGGGAATGTCAGCGGTGGCGGTACTCGCCGCGCTGTTGTTGCCGCGCAAACCGCGTGAGATATATCTTCCGCGCCGACCGCGTGCAAAGCACTTTTTCGGCAGTGTGTTCATGTTTTTCGGCGCGTGGCTGATCATGATGTCGGTGACAGTCGTGCAAACTCTGCTGTTCCCGCAAGAGTCCGCATCGGTGTCGCAGGGTGTAAACGACATGGTGACGAGCCGAGGACTGCTGCCCGCAATACTCGTGATCTGCGTCGCGCCCGCGATATGCGAGGAGGTCGTGTTTCGCGGCACGATTCTGAACGCGCTGCAACCGATACGGCACGATTGGGTGCGCATCACCATCGTCGCCGCGCTGTTCGGTCTCATGCACGGCGACCCCGTGCGTATGCTGCCGACGGCAATACTCGGCGGCACGTTCGCGTACATCGTCCTACGCACGGGCAACATACTGTACCCGATGCTGTGGCATTTTGCGAACAATCTCTTTTCGACGCTGATGGCATTTTGGGCGTTGAATGTCCTGAGCAATGCCGATGCCGATATGTACGAAACCGTCAGCATCGTCGACTACACGGCGATATATATCGGCACCGTGCTGATTGCCGCAGGTGGCGGCGCGCTGTTGCTGTACGGCGGACAACGGCGGCTGCGCGGTATCGCGCTCGCCGACGTGAACCGAAAGCGTCGGGTTCGCATACAGACCGCGTGTCTGGTCGCAATGATCGCGGGTGTTGCGGTGATGCTCGCAGGGTGCGGGGTAATGGTGGGCAAGATGCTGCACGACGGGTAATCGGCGACGAAAATCAAGGGCGGGACAAGACCCGCCCCTACGTATACATTTGCGCGTATTCGTAGGGGCGGGGTCAACCCGCCCTTGCGCGTCCCCCTGTCATTCTGAGCGAAGCGAAGAATCCCCCGACTAATGCGCATTGTCGAGGGGATTCTTCGCTTCGCTCAGAATGACAAATAATCACACGTCCACACCGAGCGGCACAATCGTCCGCACCGTTTTGTCCGCCGCGTTCAGCGTCGCGTCAATCTTCAACAGCGCGTCCGCGAACCGCATCAGGGCGCGGCGCGTATCGGCGACACTCGTCATCGCGAGCACGTGCGTGTCAGAGTGCGTCTCCACCTCAAACCCGAGTGACCGCAACCGCTCCGCGAGTTCACCGCCCGTAATGTCGGCGTGAAGCGTCGATATGACGATTTTTCCGGGGTCGTAGCCGAAAAAACACTCCGCGCGGTCAACGCGGCGCAGGTGTTTGAGCCGCGACAGCGATTGCGAGAGCTCACCGAGCGCGGATTCGTAGTCGCGGAACAGCTTTTGCCGAAAATCGGGCGATGCGAGCGTTGAAACGCAGTTCTCAATCGACGACATCAACACGTACGACGGGCTGGACGTCTGAAACACGCGCAGTTGCCGCGCAATCGCGTCTACCGCTACGCGCGAATTGTCGCCGACGAGCAGAAGCGACGTCTGTGTCATGCTCGGCAACGTCTTGTGCAGGCTCACAATCTCGATATCCGCGCCGAGACGCGTTGCGTTTTTCGGGAACGTGTCGGATAGCCCGAAATGCGCGCCGTGAGCCGCGTCGACGATGAGCGGGATATCGCGCGCGTGCGTGAGTTCCGCGATTGCCGCAACGTCGGACACCACGCCGTCATAGGTCGGCGAGGTCAGCACGACGGCGACGGTATCGGGCGCGGCTTCAAGCGCGTCGGCGATCATTTCGGGTGTGACGCTGCCGATTATGCCGCTGTCCGCGTCGTTCGGCGGCGTGACGAACACGGTGCGCAGTCCGCACAGCGACGCGGCGTTCGTCACCGCGCGGTGCGAGTAGCGCGAACAGACGAGACTACCCGCGCCGTATTCACCGCCGACAGCGGCGCGTATCGCGGCGAGAATCCCGACGGTACTGCCGTTGACGAGGGATAGGGCAGACGCGGCACCGTACAGTGACGCGCCGCGCTGCGCGATTTCGAGCAGAACGCCGCGCGGATCGTGCAGATCGTCAAACCCGTGAATCTCGGTGATATCAATATCGAACGGCAACCCGTTTGCGAATGTCATGTTGCGCTTGTGACCCGGCATGTGCATCGGGTACGCGCCGCGCTTTGCGTACTCGCGGAGTTTTTGCAGCAGGTTCATTATCTTTCTCGCCCCGACTTGCTCGGCGCGATCGTGAGCGTGAACGTAAACCGCGTCACACCGTCCGCGCTCTCGACGAAGATGTCCTGATTGTGGTGGTCAAGGATCGTCTTGACGATGTATAGCCCCAACCCCACGCCGTCGCGGTTCGTGGCGCGCGAGTGGTCGACCTTGTGAAAACGGTCGAATATCAGCGGCATCTCGGCTTCGGGTATCACCGCGCCCGTGTCCTCGACGGTGACGAACGCGCGCTCACCCTGCTTGTAAAGCGACAGGCGCAGCGTCGAACCGACATCGGCGAATTTCACGGCGTTGTCTATGAGGTTGTACACGACCTGCGTGATGGAGTCGCGGTCGCCGAGTACGAAAATCGGCTCCTCGGGCATCTGCGGATCGGCTTCCATGCCCTTTTGGTCGAGTTTTGACGACAGCCCGAGCAGCGTCTGAATCATGACCTCGCCTATGTTGAACGCCGCCGCGTCGGGCAACGTCTCCTCGTCGCGGGCAGCGTCAAGAATACTGCGCACGAGACGCGACAGGCGTTTCGTCTCCGACGATATCGCTTCGAGATACTTCTCCTCGTTCTCGCGCGGGATTGTGCCGTCGAGTATGCCGTCCGCAAAACCCGAGATGACCGTCATCGGCGTTTTCAGCTCGTGCGACACGTTCGCCAACAGTTCTTTTCGGCGCGTCTCACTGCGCGACAGATAATCCGCCATCGAGTTGAACGCGCGCTCCAATTCGCCTATCTCGTCGTCGCGCGTCGTGTTCGGACTGCCGACACGCACGGCAAAATCACCGTGCGCAAACTTGCGCGCGGCTTTCGCCATATCGGTCAACGCCTCCGCCTGCCGCCGCGTCGTCAGCAGCGACACGATGAACGTCATGCACATCACAGACAGCGCGAGCATGATAAAGATGCCGAGAAAACGCCGCCATGTGTCCACCATCTCGGCGGTCTCAATCGACGCGAACATGTAGCCGTACCGCGCGCCGTCCGTCGCCAGCGCGTTCGCGACGATGTAGCGCGGGTTGTCGTACAGTCCCCCCGTCGCTCCGACACCCGTCCACGAATCCGATTCGGCAAGGTGCGCCAACAACTCCTGCGGCACCGACTGCCCGAGGTGCGGACAGAGATACGGCTCGTCAGAACACGCGGCGATAATGCCGTCGACCCCCGCGACGAATATGTCGATACCCGACACGCGCGAGATTGCGGACAGTTCCATGGACACGCGCGTATCCGACAGACCCGCGCCCGACAGCGGCACGTACGCCTCGATGTACCGCCGCGTCTCGTGTGCCGCCGAGGTCATCTGCGTGCGCTTTTCGGACATCGTCGATCGGTAGCTCCAGTACGAAAACGTCCCGCCGAGCACGATAAACGACAGCAGGACGATCAGCGCGGTTGACCTGAAATTTTTGAAATAGATCGTCTTAGACATAATGGCGGCTATTCGACAGTCTCGAACTTATACCCGACACCCCACACCGTTTTCAGGCTCCACTTGTCGGAGACGCCTTCGAGTTTCTCGCGCAGACGCTTGATATGTACGTCGACGGTGCGCGAATCTCCGAAATAGTCGAATCCCCACACCTCGTCGAGCAGTTGGTTGCGCGTGTAGACGCGGTTCGGGCTGGACGCGAGGTGGTAGATAAGCTCCATCTCTTTCGGCGGCGCGTCGACGCGTTTCCCGTCGATCATCAGCTCGAACGAGTCCATGTCGATGACGAGTTTGTCAAATTCGAGCCGCTTCGCGCGCTCCTCACCGCCCTCAAATCGACGCAACACAGCGTGGACACGCGCGACGAGTTCGCGGCTGTCGAACGGTTTTGTGATATAGTCGTCCGCGCCGCTCTCAAGCCCGTGAATCTTGTCGGGTGTCTCGCCTTTCGCGGTGAGCATGATGATCGGGGTCTTGCTCGTCATGCGAATCTCGCGCAGCACCTGCCACCCGTCGAGCACGGGCAGCATGATGTCGAGCAAAATGATGTCGGGGTTCACGCGCTCCGCCTCGGCGATACCGCGCGCGCCGTTGTCCGCGGAATAGACCTCGAACCCGTCCTTTTCAAGGTGCAGGCGGATCAGTTCAACGATGTTGCTCTCGTCCTCAACGATAAGTGCTTTTTTAGACATAGTGTTCTCCTTATAGTGTGTCTCGTCCTCGTAGGGTGCGATGTCCACATCGCACCTGCTTTTTGCTGTCATTCAGAGCGAAGCGAAGAATCTCACGCGCGCCTTGTGGCTCTCCTGTCATTCTGAGCCTGCGAAGAATCCCCTTGATTATAGATTCATCTCGCGGTTTCACCGCAGGCGACGCTCTGCGTTTCGCAACCTTGTCCGCGCTCGCCGCGCGGCGTTACTTTCTGTCGGGAGAAAGTAACCAAAGCCCGTTGGAGGGAACGCACCGCGCCCTTCTCGCTTCCGTGAGACGCGAGAACGGCAGCGGCGGCG
>JAISJJ010000045.1 GCA_031261585.1 Oscillospiraceae bacterium | reverse complement strand
CAGACGGCGGGGGTTTGTCCCCGTAGCCCTCGTCCAAACCCCGTGAATTGTCAACTGTCAACTGTCAATTATCAATTGTCTCCACCGTTCATCACCGCGACAAAACTCGAACATTGCGTCGCCGAGGTTTCGTAGCGTCAACGCCGTCTCGGTGTCCGCGAAATTCTTGCTCGTGACCCCCGCAAATTCGTAGCCGTCCATCAGCGGCGAGTGCATGATGTACGGTCGCTCGATGTCGTCATACGCGCGCGCGTGGTATAGCGCGATTTCGGCGTGTTCGAGCGTTTTTTCGAGGTTTTGCAGGCGCGCGTAGCGTTGTGCGATGCAGAAATGGAACAGCCGCATGCGCGTGTGATAAAACCCGAATCTGCCGTCCTCGTATACGAGTTCAAATATCCCGAGCAGCGTCTCGAAATAGTGAATCTGCTCCTCGTGCGTCATCTCGCGCGACTGCATGATGCTGAACACGGACTGCCAAAGCCGCTCCAACTCCTGCGCGAGGTTCGACTGAGCCGTGCGGCGCAGTGCGTCGCCTTTCAGCACGTGTTCCATCAGGCTCTGATACGTCACGTTCAGGATCGGTGCCATCTGCGCGTACCGCACGGCGTTTTCCTCGTCACCCGCGAGGGCGTAGGTGAGACACAGCGTCTGAATCACGCCGAGACGCGTCTGCTCGTCCGTACACTCGTCGAGTACGCGCGTGCCGAGCGCGTAGATTTCGTCGCAGTCCCGCGTGTCGCCATGAGCCGTCATCCTCAAATACATCGCGGACATATACATGCCGATGAAGGCGTAGTCGTTCGGGAACTCGCCGTAAGCATCGCGCCAGTGCGCGACGGACTCGTCGACAAGCCCGTTTTCGGACAGTTCGCGGCTCTTTGCGTAAATCTCGTCACGGCGTGCGTTCTCGTCGATCTTGTCCGTGCCGAGCAGCTCGTCCGTCGTAACGCCGAAGTACCGCGCGATGGACGGCAGCACCGCGATGTCGGGCGTCGTCTCTCCGCGCTCCCATTTTGACACGGCTTGGAACGTCACGTTCAGAAACCGCGCCAAATCCTCCTGCGTCAAGTCGCGCGCCCGCCGCAGTTTTTTCAGATTCTCGCCGAAATAGATTTTCACACCGCACACCGCCTTTTTGATGATATTATATCGCAGAAACGTGAAAACGCAATAACCTGTTCATTGAAACAGATTCAACGTGTAGGGGAATTATTCGCGTATCGCAAGTGTCGCGGTTTTACCGTTCCGTAGGGTGCGACCACTGGGCGCACCGTCTGCCCGCCGAGCGCGCGCATCTGTCTGTTCAACGGCGCGCCGAGTCGTCGCGCCCTACGGCGACGCGAAATCCTCAATATAGCGGTATCGCCGTTGCGGTGCGGTTAAAATTCCCGCAACGTGGCAACAATACGTTCGGGGTGAACGTATTGCAAAAACATCGCAAGCAGAATATCATGATATTCGCCGCCGTACTGCTGCACGTCGTCGCGGTGACGATACTCGTATTCGCGGTGCAGCGCGAGATGCGGCTCATCAAGCTCGACGTACCCGACAGCATCGTGTTCGACGATCCCGACGGCGCGTATGTACCCGCGTTCGCGCAGCAGGAGCGCGTCGTGTACATCACGGTCGACGACGGTCCGTCGCGCGACGCAACGCCGCAAATACTCGCGGTTTTGCGGAAACACAACGTGCGCGCGACGTTTTTCGTCCTGCCGCGCGACGGGTGCGACGACCTGTACGAGCAGATTCTCGCGGGAGGTAATTATCTCGGCAACCACTCGTATTCGCACGATTATTCGGTGCTGTACGGCACCGAGAACGCCGCCGAGTTCCGCGCCGATACACTGCGCGCGGAGAATTGGCTGCGCGAAAAATTCGGGTACGAGACGACGCTGTACCGCTACCCCGGCGGCGCGTCGGGTCGTCCGAGCGCGATAATCGAGCCGCGCGACACGGTACTGCGCGCCCTCGGATACACGCGCGTCGACTGGGACATCTCATTCGGCGACGACGCGCCGCGCGTCACACCCGAGACGATGCTCGCGAACGCCCTGAACGGTATCGCGGGGCGCGACACCGTAACCCTGCTCCTGCACGACACCGCAACCTCCGCCGAAGCGTTAGACATGTTCATACAGGAGATGAAATCAAGAGGATATGTGTTCAATTAACAATGAACAATTAACACGTCGTCCGCAGACGACGTACAAAGCGCAACCGCGCCGCAGCGCGGCACTTAGCGCGGAGTAATTACGGGGGTTTGGACGGAAAACGAGGGTTGCGGCTAAACCGCAACCCTCGTCTTGCTCTCGTAAACTGTTAATTGTTAATTGTTAACTGTTAATTGTCACGCGTTTCCTGTTGCTTCTAAGAACTGCGACCAGACGAGATTGTGAACCGCTACCGCCTCGTCGCTGATGTTCTCGATGCTCTCCACCTCGTCGAGGTTGAACTCTGCGGGGAGCGTCAAAAACGCTTTGTACGCGGGGTCGATGTACGCGTCGCTCGCCGCGAACGTGCTGTAATAGCCCAGCCACTCGAAGCACGCCGCGCCGCGCTCGGGGTCGAGAATGAAGTTCAGGAACTCGTGCGCGCCGTCGGCGTTTGCCGCGCCGCTCGGGATAAAGGCGGGCATGTTGCCGAAGCCGATGCCCTCGCTCGGGTACACGAATTGGAGATTCGGGTTCGCTTGAAGCGCGAGCGTCACGTTGCCCGTGTACATGACCGCGACGTCGACCGCGCCTGACAGCAGGGATTCCTCCAAGCTGACGTCCTCGATAAGCGCGATGTTCGGCGCGAGTTCGATGAGTTTTGCGCCCGCCGCACGGATATCGTCGAGATTCTCGGTGTTATAGCTCTTGCCGAGGACTTTGAGTGCCATGCCGTTGATGACGCGGAAGTTGCCGATGATGCCGACGCGCCCCGCGAGCGACGGATCCCACAGGTCGGCGTAACCCGTGATCGGGATCGTCACCGTCTCGGGGTTGTACACGATGGTCTGCACGCCGCAACCGTACGGGATCGTGTACGCGTCGGTCGGGTCATAGAACTGCTTTTGGAAATCGCTGTTGATGTTGCCGTAGTTCGCGATCTTTGAGCGGTCGAGCTTCTGCGCGAGACCCTCGGCGATCACGGGTTCGAGTATGTAGTCGTCGGCGATTACGAGGTCGTACCCCTTGCCTTTCGCCTGCTGCAACTTTTCGAGCATCTCCTCGTCGGTGTCAAACGTCGCCAGCACGACCTTGTACCCCGTCGCCGCCTCGAAATCCGCGATGACATCCTCGGGGAACATGTCCGCCCACGTGTAGATGACGAGCGTTTTCTCCTTTGCCGCGCACGCGAACAGTGACAGCGTGAGCAACAGCGCGAGGGTGAGCGCGAGTATCTTGCGAATCTTCATTTTGGTATCCTCCCGATTGATATTTTATAAGTTTTTCGTATTATACCACTGTCGCGAGCGAATGTCAAACCCACGTTTTGCGGAGGGGTGATAATGGCGTTGATAGCAGGTTTTGAATGTGCAAACCTTATGTAGGGGTCGGTCTTGACCGACCCGTCGCTGTTGCGTGTTGCACGTTGGGGCGTATTCACCCGCTCTTTCGCGTATGAAAAACGCCTGTCATTCTGAGCGAAGCGAAGAATCCCCTGACCAATGCGCAACATTCGGGGGATTCTTCGCTCCGCTCAGAATGACAGGAAATTCACGTAGGGGTGTGTCAACCCGCCCTTTCGCGTATTGTCTGCTATCTGCACGATATTTGTAGGGACGGACAATGCGCAAGGGCGGGTAGACCCCGCCCCTACGACTGCGCGAATCCGTAATTGTCGTGCCGACATGTTTTAAGCGCGGTTTGTCCACACCTCGCGCCGCCTATACGCCGTAATACGCGTTCAGGTACATCTGCTTAATCTCGCTCATCAGCGGGTAGCGCGGGTTCGCGCCTGTGCATTGGTCGTCGAACGCAAGCTCCGTCATCTCGTCGAGACGCTGCAAGAAATCGCTCTCGTCCACGCCGTAATCCCTGATCGTTTTCTTTATGCCGACTTTCGCTTTCAGCTCGTCAATCGCCGCAATCAGGCTTTCGAGCTTATCCGCGTCGGTTTTGCCTTTCAAGCCCAGATAGTCCGCGATTTCCGCGTACCGCGCGAGCGTGTGCGGGTGGTCGTACTTTGAGAACGTCCCCATCTTTGTCGGGACCTCGCTCGCGTTGTAGCGGAGCACCTCGTTTATCAGCAGCGCGTTTGCCACGCCGTGTGCCAAATGGTGAAACGCGCCGAGTTTGTGCGCCATCGAGTGACAGACACCGAGAAACGCGTTCGCGAACGCCATTCCCGCGAGCGTCGCGGCGTTTGCCATCTTCTCGCGCGCGACGACATCCGTCGCACCGTCCGTGTAGGCGCGCGGCAGGTACTCAAAGACGATTTTCAGTGAGCGCAGGGCGAGTCCGTCCGTGTAATCGGTGGCGAGCATAGACGCGTACGCCTCCAAATCGTGCGTCACGGCGTCGATGCCCGACGCGGCGGTGAGACCCTGCGGCGCGCTCATATGCAGATCCGCGTCCACAATCGCCATGTTCGGCATCAGCTCGTAGTCGGCGAGGGGGTACTTGACACCCGTCGTCTCGTCCGTTATAACCGCGAACGGTGTCGCCTCCGAACCCGTACCCGCCGAGGTCGGAATAGCGATAAAGTACGCCTTTTCGCCCATCTTCGGGAACGTGTAGACGCGCTTGCGGATATCGGAGAAGCGCATCGCCATATCCATGAAGTCCGCGTCGGGGTGCTCGTACAGCACCCACATGATCTTCGCCGCGTCAATCGCGCTGCCGCCGCCGAGCGCGATAATCACGTCGGGTTCAAAGGCGAGCATCTGCGCCGTTCCCTCCTTGGCGCAGGCGAGCGTCGGGTCGGGCTGAACATTGAAAAACGTCGTGTGGGTGACACCCATCGCGTCCAGCTTATCCGTAATCGGCTTCGTAAAGCCGTTTTTATAGAGGAACGTGTCGGTGACGATGAACGCCTTTTTCTTATTCAGAACGGTTTTCAACTCGTCGAGCGCGACGGGCAGGCAACCCTTTTGGATATATATCTTATCGGGAGCTCTGAACCACAGCATATTCTCTCTCCTCTCGGCGACGGTTTTTATATTGAGCAGATGCTTCACGCCTACGTTTTCGGAGACGCTGTTGCCGCCCCACGAGCCGCAACCCAGCGTCAGCGAGGGCGCGAGTTTGAAGTTGTACAGATCACCGATGCCGCCGTGGGACGACGGGGTGTTGACGATTATGCGGCAGGCTTTCATGCGCGCCGTAAACGCTTCGAGCTTCGCTTTTTCCGTCTGCGTGTTCAGGTATATCGACGCGGTATGTCCCAGACCGCCGCTCTCGACGAGTGCCGCCGCCTTGCCGACGGCATCGTCAAAGTCTTTAGCCCTGTACATCGCCAAAACTGGCGACAGCTTCTCGTGCGAGAACTCCTCGGATTCGTCCACGCTCTCGACCTCGCCGATTATGATCTTTGTCGTCTCGGGGACGCTCACGCCCGCCATTGCCGCGATGGTGAATGCGGACTGACCGACGATCTTCGCGTTTATCCCCTTGTTTATCATTATGACCTTGCGCACCTTTTCCGTCTCCTCGGGACTGAGGAAATAACAGCCGCGCGCTGCAAATTCCTTTTTCACCTGCGAATAGACGCTGTCGAGCACGATACACTCCTGCTCGGAAGCGCAGATCATGCCGTTGTCGAACGTCTTGGAGTGGATAATCGAGCTGACAGCGAGCAGAATATCCGCGCTGTCGTCGATAATCGCGGGGACGTTGCCGGGTCCGACACCGATAGACGGCGTGCCGCTGGAATATGCGGCTTTTACCATCGCGGGTCCGCCCGTGGCGAGGATAATGTCCGCCTCCTGCATGATGAGGTTCGTCAGATCGAGCGTCGGCACGTCGATCCAGCCGATTATGCCCTCTGGTGCGCCCGCCGCGACGGCGGCTTCAAGAACGATTTTCGCCGCCGCAATGGTTGAGAGCTTCGCGCGCGGGTGCGGGCTGATGATGATACCGTTTCGCGTTTTCAGGGACAGTAGGGTCTTGAATATCGCCGTCGAGGTCGGATTCGTCGTCGGAATTACGGCGGCAATCACGCCGATCGGCTCGGCAATCCGTTTGATACCGTACGCCGTGTCCTCCTCGATAACGCCGCAGGTTTGCGTGTCGCGGTAGGCGTTGTAGATGTACTCCGCCGCGAAGTGATTCTTGGTCACTTTGTCCTCGACGATGCCCATGCCCGTCTCCTCCACCGCCATTTTCGCGAGCGGAATCCTCGCCTTGTTCGCGGCGATTGCGGCGGCTTTGAATATGTCGTCCACCTGTTTTTGCGAGTACGACGCGAACTCAGTCTGAGCCGCGCGAACGCCTTTTATCAGCTCTTCAAGTTTTTCGGAAGTGTCTGTCACCGCATAGTTTTTTGTGTTCATATAACTATTCCTCCGTTAGTTGTTCCGAATTTAGATCCATAGAATTTGTGAGCATCGACAGCGAAGCCGCCAAATCCTCATTTTTCACCGCGATGTGTTCGGGAATTTTGAGCGTCACGGGCGCGAAGTTCCATATACCGCTCACCCCGCCGCGAATCAGCTCGTCGCACACGTCCTGCGCGTTTTCCGCGTTCACGGTTATTATCCCGATTGAAACGCCGAGCTGTCTGCACATATCGGCAATCTCGGACGCCGCGAGTATCTTTTTGCCGTTTACCTCGCTCCCTATCTTCTGCGGCGAGACATCAAAGCCCGCCGCGATTTCGAGTCCGTAATTCGCAAACTTTTTATAGGACATCAACGCCGTACCCAGATGCCCCGCCCCTACAATGACCGCGCGGTTGTGCTTGTCGTAGCCGAGGAATTTTTTCACGTCGGCGAGCAGTCCGACCCTGTTGTATCCGACTTTCGGCTTTCCGTTTCCGTCGCTTATCTGCGCCAAATCCTTGCGAACCGAGACCTCATAAAAGTTGAGCGCGTTCGCAATCGTCGTCGCCGAAATACTCGCAACCTCGTCGTCGAGCGATTCCAAATATTCGCGGTACTTTGACGCACGGGCATAGAGTTGGACGCTTGTACTTGCTGCGATAATTGTCACCTCGCTATCTATATGTTGTTATTGATATCGCACTATTGATACTTTTTTATCGATAATGCATTATAGCTTATCGACCGCAGTTTGTCAAGCGATGTTTTGTATAAAAGTTATATTGTTTTGGTACGATTGTGTTTAGTTTTAGCGCAAACGAAAAACCCCGTCATTGCGAGCCGTGCGAAGCAATCCGGAACCCCGCAACCTCGTCCAATCCCGCGTTTTACGTGGGTTTGGACGGAGAAACGGGGTTCTGGATTGCTTCGTGCGCTCGCAATGACGCAACAAAAAGTAAATGCGGTATCACTCCCCCGCTAAATTCCCCATTGACAACGCCGCCGTGTTGTGGTAATATTTACACAACTATACGCACAAGCGCAACGCAACATTGTGCGCAATGCACAAATTTCTAAACAGGAGGTCGATATATGGATTTACGAAAATTCGGAAAATTCGAGGGCTATGCCGCGCTGTCGCAATTACAGCAGCCGAAGACAAACGAGTTGCGAGGAGACGCGCTCGACTACCACGTGAATTACGCCGCAAAAGCGACCGACGATCTCATTTTTATCGCGCACCGCAAGGGTTTCTCCGTGGTCGACCTTGACGGCGAACTTGTCGCGGGTTTCACCGAAAACGGCGACTTGGAGTTCCCCGCAAAACTCAGCGTACCGCCCGTCTCCGACGATTGCGACGGCAACACGCTCGCGTGGCACCTGAACTCGGACAAGGACGAGACGCTGAGCATCGAGTACGCGAAAGGCGGCGCGACGCTGAATCTCAAAACACCCGTGTCGATGTCGCTGAAACTGAAAGACTTTGTGTCCATGCGCGTCGCGGACGGCGTGTATTTCCAGCGCGGTAAGGCGGGTTTCGGACCCGTCAACGGCGAGATATACGTGGTGTTCGACTTCAACAAGGTGCTCGCGGTAGGCGCGGTAAAGTTCGGCAACGAGCTGTACCCGATAGGCGGCTGGGGACGGTTTGTCAGTTAACAGTTAACAGTTAACAATTACGGAGGTTGGACGTGGGAAACGCTGCGTTTCCAAGCCTCCCTCATAGAGGGAGGTGCCGTCCGCAGACGGCGGAGGGAGGTCACGTTCGGACACACTCAATTATACCTGCCGACACATTCCTTTGCCCGACCGAGCGGACTCCATCACGGTTGTGCGATGCGCTCCGTGGTGGGGATATAAAAAAGTAAAACCAAAAATTAATTTATAAGGAGAAATAGTGATGGATCTGCGCGAATTTTCAAAGAATGCAGGGGCTTTCCAGTTTGTGCCGCCGCACTGCTACGAACTCGTGGGGCAGAAGTTTGAGCTGCTGATGGACGACGGTTACGACCTCATCCTCAACTTCGTGAGCAAGACGACCCTCGAATGGAACTACGTCAACAAAGAGCCGAGCACCCCGCAAACCGACACGTACGAGTGTCTCAAAGGCGACGATACGACGTATCTCGTGTCGTGGAACCTCGCGAATCAGGAGTTCGCAAAACGCAAGAACTTCACGTTCGTCATCGACCTCGAACAGTACCTCGTGACGCACCTGATCGCCGCCGTCGGTCTGAACCCGCGCTGGCCGTACCTCGTGGACACGTTCTTCGTGTTCGGCGCGATCAAGCAGGAGGGCGTCCCCTACAAGCACTACCCGCGCCACGGGTTCTCGACCGACATGGTCGGCAACGTCGTCCAGTGGCAGTACTCGCCCGACATGGCGACCGTCCACTGCTACTACTCGCCGAACTGGTACCGCATCACGTATCCGAAGTCCGCTCAGGCGTCGCAGGAAGCCGCCGCGACGACGGATAACTTCAACAACATCGTCAGCGCGCTGCCGAGTTCGGACGATCCGTCGGATTACGTCAAGATCAAAGAGGGTATCTACCTCGTGAGCTGCACCGAGCAGAACATGGAGAAGATTCTCGGCGCGAAAGCGATGTTCCGCAGCGACACGCTGTGCTTCCTCGACAACTACAACCGCTGCTACGACGTGGGTCGCGGCTTCGGCACGATGACGATGACGGGCCCCGACGGCGTGGAGACCGACAACGACGTGTTCGTCATGATCGGCGCGTACGGCAAGATTCAAGACCCCGAGCTGTACAAAGACGTGCTCGAAGCAAAGAACCCGTACGTGGTATAATTGACAGTTGACAATTGACAATTTAAGACGAGGGTTGCGGTGCAGACCGCAACCCTCGTCTGTTATTATCGCCCGCTCAAACTCCGCTCGTAATAAAATATATACTGCTGCGCGACCCCCGCGTCCTCACCGAACACTATCGGGTCGAAGTCGGGCGGGAACCGCAGTTTCAACGCCTTTTTCATCCACGTGTCTATCGGGAACGCGTCGTGCCGCGCGAGACCGTACAGCGCGGCGCACGACGCGACTTTCAACCCCACGCCCTGCAATTGCTGCAACGCGCGTATCGCGTCGTTCCCCGACATCGCCGCAATCGCCGCGAGATCGCAGTCGCCGAACGCGACGGCGCGCGCCGCCGCGACGATGTACGCCGCGCGATAGCCCGCTCGGAGCGGCGCAAGGTCTGCTTCGTCGAGCGCGGCGAGCGTTTCCGCGTCGGGAAACGCGAAATGACCGCCGCCGAGCGACGCGCCGAACAGCTCACACAGCTTGCGAATGATGGATTTTATGCGCGGGATATTGTTGCACTGCGAGATGATGAAACTGCACAACGCCTCCCACGGTTCCTGCCGCAGAATACGCAGACCGCGCCCGTAACCCGTAGCTTCGGACATGAAATCGTTCACGATGCGCACGCGTTCGCCGACCGCGCCGTAGTCTCGGTCGAGGTCGAAATAGGCGCGCCACAGCGGCAGGTCGACCTCGGGCGCGTCGATATGTATCTCGCCGCCGCGCTCGAACACGCGCACGACGCGACCGAACGCCACGCCGACGTAGGAAACCGTCACTTTGTCCGCGCCGCAATTAATATCGGCTTCGAGGGCGGCACTGTCGGCAGGAGCAAATCCCAAACGGGTATCGCCGCCCGCGTATGGCTCCCAGCGGAAGCATTGACCGCACTCGAACGTCGCGGTGAGCGACAGGTCGGCGGCGGAGCATAAAATATGTGTCGTCATAAGCACAGTATAGCACACTCAAAGCGGTTGCGCAAGCGCGGAAATCTTGCAATCGCTCACTCGATTTTTGTAAAAACCCCTAAAACCAGACACAAACTGTTTACATCGACTGAAATGTGTGATATTATCAGCCCGTATGAAATGGGGTGTTGTCATTTTGCGCCGTTTTTCAGCGTGCGCATAATTTTAATGCCGCTATCAAAACTATCGGTAGATTTAATTCCCCCGCAGACGCAACCGCTATCCCAAACGAGACCGTTTGACACGCGCCGCGCCGAATCCGCATTTTAGCGGGTCGGGCGCGAAACTCCGCAGCGAAAGCACAGGTCGGGCAATGCCCGTCCGAGCATATTAATTAATAAAGGGGTCTACTCAAACATGGCAAACAAAGTCACAGACGTGATGAACGAGCGCATGGCGTTCTCGTTCGAGGTGTTTCCGCCCAAGACGGAAAAAGGCATGGCGAACCTCATCGGCGAGGGCGGCGTCCTCAGCCAGCTCACATCGTTGCAGCCCGATTACATCTCCTGCACGTACGGCGCGGGCGGCTCAAACGTCGGACTGAACGTCGAAGTTCTCGACGCGGTCAAGGCGTCGAACGGTGTCATCCCGATCACGCACTTCACGTGTATCGGACACACGAAGGACTCGATCCGTCAGCAACTCCAAAACTACCTCGACCACGGCATCAACCACATTCTCGCCCTGCGCGGCGACCTGCCGTTCGGTTGGACGGGTACAGGCGGCGATCTGCACTATGCGACCGAGCTTGTCGCGTTTATCCGCAAAGAGTTCGGCGACAAATTCACGATCGGTGTCGCGGGCTCGCCCGAGGGTCACATCACGAGCCGCAGTCTCGAAGCCGACATCTCGTTCCTGAAACAGAAGCAGGACAACGGCGCGGACTTCATCATGACGCAGCTCTGCTGGGACATGGATCAGTTCAACTACTGGCGCGACGCTATCGCCGCCGCGGGTATCACGCTGCCCGTCGATGTGGGTATCATGCCCGTCCTCGACTCCGCCGCGACGATCAACATGGCACTCAGCCGCAACGGTTGCGTCCTGCCGCGCAAGCTCGCCGAGATCATCTCGAAGAACTGGATTTTCCCGAACCCGTTCGTCTCCGACCCGTACGACGCGGACGTGGACGCGAAAAAGGCATCATTCAAGGAAGCGGGCATCGAGTACACAATAGGTCTCATCGACGAGTACCGCGTCGCGGGTATCCACGGCATCCACCTCTACGCGCTCAACAAGTACGACGACGTGGCGCGGATTGTCAAAGAGAGCGGGATCATCGACCGCGTTTAGGCAATTAACAGTTAACAATTAACAATTTGGGACGCGGAGGACGGGGTTGCGCGGGGGACGGGGGACAAACCTCTCACAAACGCACCACCCGTAGGGGACGCCGCCCTCGGCGTCCCGTCCCCGACAACGAGCAAACCCGAAACGCGGGACGCCGAGGGC
>JAISJJ010000034.1 GCA_031261585.1 Oscillospiraceae bacterium | reverse complement strand
GAGGAACGCGCGAATCTTCGGATCGACCTCAATACCCGCCGACGGCACCCCGACAATCGCCGCGAACACCATCGTGTGCAACCGCATCGAGACGACGGTCTCGGCACCCGACAGCACCGCGAGAATCGCCGCAAAGTCCTGCGTCCCTGTGACGATCCGCGCATCGTGCTCCATGCGCTCCGCGATGAGCCGCGACGCGATCTCGTCGTTCTGCGGCTGCATCGGCAGGAACACGATATCGCAGTCGAGCGCGTCCGAAATCCCGTCCGCGAGCCGCGCAAACTCACCGTACACGCGCTCCGATGATTGCCGCACAGCGAACACGACGTACCGTTCCGTATCGCCCAACACGTTGCTCCGCAACGTGTTCAGCGTCTCCGCGTCGGGAATCTCGCTGAGCAGCACGGGGTCTGCGGTGACTTCAAGCCTGTCGCGCGGCACCCCGAGGTCGATCAGCTCGTTCATCGACTCAACGTCGCGCACGGTCACAGCGTCGGCACGCAGTACAGCGCGGGCGACGCGCGCGCGGTTTTTCGCGTGTGTCAGCGGTCCGATACCGTTCGCGTAGATCATGACACGGCACTTGAACAGGTGCGCCAACCCCAGTATTTGCAGGTAGTACAGCAGCGAGCGCGTACTCGTCGCGTCCTGCAACAAACTCCCGCCGCCGAACACGAGTACATCGCTCCGCCGCAGCGTGCGCCATATCGCGAACGGGTTGAACCGCCCCGCCGCCGCGACACCGTAACGCCGCCGCGTCTCGCGCGGACTGCGCGACAGCACCGTGATATCGCGCGCGCCAACAGCCTCGACAGACGCCTTGACGCACCGCATTACCGCCTCGTCGCCCGCGTTCTCGTGTCCGTAATACCCGCACATCGCGACACGCACGAGCGAGCGCAGCGCGGATTCGTAGCAACGCTCCGCGTCGTCCGCCATGCGCGTGACCGAAAAGTTACCGCGCACGAACGCGCAGCCGTACTCGCCGAGTGCGCGCCGTTCCTCGTCGGACACACCGCCGAAAAACCGCAAAATCTCGCCCGTCAGCCACTCAGCGTCTGGCAGTTCGTACCCTCGGCACGTCAGATTCGACTCAATCGCCGCATCGCGCACCGCGTCGCAGAACAGTCCGAGCCTACCCTCGCCGCCCGCGAGAATCGTCGGTTTGCCCGTCGCGAGAGCTTCAAGCGCGGCGCGCGACACGCCGACGAACAGGTCACATGCCACGAGCGTCGCGTTGATGTCGCGGCGCGCACCCGTCATGATCACCGCGTCGTACCCCGCATCCGCGTTGACCGCGTCGGCGCGCGCTCTCAGCGCGTCCGCGAACCCGCTGCCCGTCACGTCCGCGCCTGTTATAACAATTCGTATATTTTTCACCCGCGCGATCAGCTCGGGCGCAATGTCGATGAGCCGCGCCGCTGACTCCCCCGCCGTCGCGTCGAGACGGCTGATTGTGAGCACAACGGGTGCATTATCGGGTATGCCAAACTCCGCGCGCACCGCATCGCCCGACGCGTTCGGCGTGAATTTCTCGGTGTCGATGCCGTTCACCGTCACCGTGATATCGCGCTCTGGGTAGCCGTAATTCTCGATCAAGTACCGCCGCACATCGTCCGACACGGCGAGACTGCGCTGTCCCCAGTTCGAAAGTTTGCGCGTCAGTGGCGTAACTTTGAACACCCAGTGCGCCGTTGTGACGAACGCAAACCGTTGCGCCGTAAAGTGTCTCGCGAATCCGCACAGAAACGACGGTATGCGCGCGTGTGCGTGTACAACGTCGGGTTTCACCTCTGCGATAACCCTGCGCAACGCGAAAAACGCCCGCAACATTTTCAGCGGCGAGCGTGAGTCGAGAGGTGCGTCATAGTGCGCCGCACCCGCGTCGAGGATATCCGCGACGTATACGCCGCCCGCCGAGACGACGGTCACGCGGTTGCCGCGTCGACGCAGTTCGCGCGTGAGTTCGACGATATGCGTCTCCGCGCCGCCGATACCGAGTGCCATCGCGGCGATAAGAATATTACGCATTGTTATCTTCCGCGACGTTCAGGGAGACGATGATCCCCTCGAATTTCGTGTACTTCGTCTTGAAAATATCGAGCCGATTCACGCCGAGCTCAAACGCGCGGTCGACATATATACGCCCGTTCGCCGTGGACACGTCCGTCTGAATCGTCAGATACACGTCGACCTTGCCCTCGACAACCGCATCCGCGCGATAGGTGCCGTCAACGAGTTGCCCGCTCTCGCGCGCGGGGTTCACCGCGACGTCCGTGATCGTGCCGATACGCGTCCCCGCGCTCGACCATATCGCGTCGCCCGCGCGCATACTGTCGGCGTTCGACTGCTTGATGTTCTTGATTAGCACCGTGTACGTCGCGGGTTTTGTCGCCGTCGTGCCGCCCGATGCCGTCGGCGCGAGTTTGCTCGCGGCGGCTACCGCGAGCACCGCGACGATCACGAGTATCACGATGTCGATCAGGCTGATCTTGCCGAACAGCCGACCGTTGTCGTCCAAAACGCGTCTTTTCGCGCCGTTATTATCCCTCATTTTTCGCCTCCCGCACTATGCCCGTTATCACGCCGACACCCGACCAACCGGGACCCGTGACCGATAGATTCGAGCCGACGAGCAGCGGCATACCGTCGATTATGAGCGCGCTGTCCGTCTCGCTCGCTGTGACCTCGATCAAAAAATTCACCGAAATGCGCCCCGGCGATTTCGTATAGATGGTGTCGCCCGTCGTCAAATCCGACGACGCGAGATAGTAATCGCCCACCTCAAAGCTCACGACCTTGCCGATAGCGTGCTTCTCGACGACCTCGATCACGTTGTCGCCCACCGATATCGCGTCCGCCGTCTCGGGTATCATGTTCGTGAGTTCGAGCGTGTAGCGCACGACCGTTGACTTGCCCGAACTCAAAATCGCGCCGCCGCCGCGGTCGGCGTTCAACAGCTTGTACACCCCGAACGCCGCGGCGAGCGCGACGACGATGATCACAATGTCGAACAGATTGAGTTTCCACTTGATATCCTTGAATCTCCTCATTTACGAACCCTTTCCGACGCGCGCCGCGTCCTCGTACACGCGCTCAATGTTGCGCGCCATGATCTCGCAGGTGAATCGGCTGGCGTACGCGTCACGCGCACCGTCCCCGAGCCGTTTTCGCAGTTCCGCGTCGCCGTAAATACGCGAGATCGCGTCCGCGATCGCCGCGCCGTCACGCTGCTGCACTATGATGCCGTTCACCCCGTCCTCGACGATGAACGGATTGCCGCCGAAATCGGTCGCGACGCTCGGCAGACCGACGCTCATACCCTCCAACAGCGCGAGACTCGACGTCTCGGTGCCGTACGAGCAGTTGAGCTGTGCGTCCGCGATGTTGTACAGCGGCGCGAGATCGCTCACAAATCCTGCGAACACTATGTTTGTAAGCTCGCGCGCCGCCGCGTCGCTCTTCATCTCGTCCGCCGTCGGACCCATACCCGCTAACACGATTTTAATCGGCAAACCGCGCAACCGCGCCGCCGCGTCGAGCGCGTAGGCGTGACCCTTTTCCGCGACGAACCGAGCCGCCATCACGACTACAAAATCGCCGTCCGCAATCCCGTATTCGCGCTGCGCAACCGCTTTTTCCTCGTCCGTCACCGTGCGGACACGCTCGACACCGTTGAACATCACGGTGATCCTGCGCGGTTCGGTACCCGTATCGGTGAGATTGTCGCGCGCTGCGGGCGATATCGCGATCACGCGGTCGGACAAGCGATTGTTCACGAACCCCAACGCCTGTTTCAGCGGAAATGTGGTTTTCGCGCGGCTCTGCGGGTACGCGCAATGGCGCGTATACACGATTTTGCACTTTCCGTACAACCGCGCCGCGATACGCGCCGACATGCTCGCGTGGGTGTGTACGATGTCGGGGCGCGTCTCGCACATGACACGTCGGAACGCGGATATCGCGCGCGGATTCAGCGACGATTCGCCGATATCCGGCAACTCAATGACGGTAATGTCGAGCGCGCGCAACCGCTCCGTGAGCAGCGAACCGCGCGGTACGACGACCGTGTGCGTGAACTTTGTGCGGTCGGCGGCTTTGTAGTAGTTCACGAGCACAAGACCCGCTCCGCCGATATTCGAGTCTGTAATGACGTTCAGTACGTTCACGCGCCGCCCTCCGCCGCGTCAAAACCGCGCCGCGACATAACGGCGCACAGTCCCACGACAGCCCAGAACACGAGCGTCACGCGGTAGTTGTAGAACGAATAATCCGTCATACCCTGCACGATGAAGCCCGTGAGCGCGGCGATACCCGCGATGCGGTACACGCGAATCGTGCGGTCAAACGAGCGGCGCACGCCCCGTGCAAGCGAGCGGAAACTCGCGCACAGTATCCCGACAAAACCGAGCAGCGCGAACACCCCGCCGTCGCACATTACCTGTAAGAACAGGTTGTGTGAGTGCGGCGCGACGATCGCGCTGTACGCGTACAGCGGGTACACGCGCGTGAACGCCGCGACACCGGGTCCTATGCCGATCAGCCAATGCGTGCGTATCAGCGCAAGCGTGCCGAGCCAGATATATATGCGGTACGAGGTCGAGCCGTCGGATACGTTGCCGATTGACGTGAACCGCGCGATAATCGACTGCGGCAGAACGAAATACAGCGCGATAAGTCCGACGATGCCGACGATGATGAACCGCCTGTCGAGCATGATGAGAAACACCGCCGCCGCCGCGATCAGTCCGAGCCACCCGCCGCGCGCGAACGTCAACGCCATACATACGAGCATCGCGGCGAGCGCGACGATGTAGCACACGCGGCGCAGATCGTCTTTCGCCGTGATGATTTTCGCCGCCGCGAACGGTATAACGAGCAACAGATACTCCGCGAGTACGTTCGGGTTTTGTAGCGTGGAGAATACGCGCGTCGTCCCCGCAAACATCTCTGAGTCGAGCCAAGCGGACGCACCAGTCGTCCCGCGAACATACTGCAAGCCGCCGTAACACGCGACGGCAAAGCCGCCGAGTACGAGCAGCCATATCACGCGCTCGAGTTCGCGCCGTGTCGTGACGGCGTACTGCGTCAACACCGCGAACAGCGCGAAAAACACGAGCAGCAGCCCGCCGAACAGACTCCCGCGAAAATCGACCGACGTGAGCGTGCCGACGAGCGTCACAAACACGTACAGCAGGATAAATTTCGTGACGGGCGCGGTCTCGACGCGGAAATCGCCATCGCTGCCGAGTTTCAGGAACACGCTGAACAGCGTCACACCCGCAAGCCCTATCGCCGCCGTCGTCGGCACAATCGGCGCGAGCATGACCGTGGCGCAACACCAGAATATCGGTGTCGCGAACAGTCCGCCGCGCGCCGCGCGGTCGAGTTTCAGCCGCTTAAACGCGCGCACCTCGGCACCTCGCACCACTCCGACGGCGCGTCCGAACACGCTCCGCCCTCCGAATCCGCGCGATTCGCCGAGAAAGCGCGACACAATCGCCGAGCCGTACCATTGCCGCGACAAAAACCGCGCAATCGCGGCGAGAAAGCGCAGGACAATACTCCCGCGCGCCAATTTTCGGATTCTTTCCATCATATCACCGTGGGCATTATAACATAGCCGCCCTATTTTGACAAGCAAAAGGTTTTTGCGCGCTTATTGCCCGCACGTCGTAGGGGCCGCCGCCCTCGGCGTCCCGTTCCCAAACACACGAGAGGGACGCCGAGGGCGGCGTCCCCTACCCGCGCCATCACGCCACCGCCGCCGACGCAAAACAAATCCTATTTTAATCAAATTTCAATTGACATTCTATATTATACGTCGTATAATATCCTCACATCAACAATATTACATTGAAAGAAGTGGTGACATGGCAATTCAGGCGAGCGGTACGCTGCTCGACATGAGCGTACTCGCGATGCTCGCGCGGGAGGATCTGTACGGATACCTGCTCACGCAGAACGCCACAACGCTGCTCGGCGTGTCGGAGTCCACGGTGTACCCCATTATGCGCCGATTGCAGACGGAGGAGTGTCTCGACGTGTACGACGTACCGTACTCGGGGCGCAATCGGCGGTATTACAGCATAACGGAGTCGGGCAGGCGGCGATTGCGCGAGTACACCGCGCAGTGGCAGGATTTCAAAGAGACGATAGACAACATTTTGGGAGGTGCCGAAAATGACGGCGAATGAGTACCTGAGCCAACTGCAACACGCACTGCGCGTCCTGCCTGAGGACGAACAGCGCGCCGCGTTGGAGTATTACGAGGAATACCTGTCTGACGCGGGCGACGACGGCGTGTCCTCACTCGGCACGCCGCACGATGTCGCGGGGCGCATCATCGCGGAGTACGCCGCGAAACCTGACGACGAGAGCGGCAAAAAACGCAGTCTGCGCACGGCGTGGATCGTCATCGGCGCGGTGTTCGCGTCTCCGATCGCGCTGCCCATAGCGATTGCGATCGCGGCGGTGGCTTTCGCGGTCGTCATATCGCTGGTCGCGGTGTTCGTATCGCTCGGCGTTAGTGCGGTTGCACTCGCGGCGAGCGGTGTCGCGTGCATCGTCGTGGGATTGTGGGTGGTGCTGCAAAGCCCCGCGGTCACGCTGTTCGTCGTCGGCGGCGGCATGGTCGCGCTCGGGATAGGTCTGCTGCTCGCGAAAGCGGTCGTCATCACGTCACGCACGAGTTTTCGCGTAGTGGCGCGGATTGTCGGAAAATTCGTCATCAGGAGGTCAGCGGAATGAAAAAACTGTGGAGACGCGTGGGGATACCCGCGCTCGCGCTCATCATCGTCGGTGCGGTACTCGCGGGCATAGGATACGCGAGCGGCGCGCACGGCGTCATATACTGGCAAAACGGCTCGTTCCGCGTCGTCGACACCCCCGCAACTGAGAAATCCTACGATTTGCAGGCGTTCACCGACATTGACATCAGCACCGCGTCGTCTGATATCGAGCTGATACCGTCGGATCACTACGGCATCGACCTGCGATACAGCGGCGACGAACCCGAGTGGAGCGTCAAAAACGGCGTTCTGCGCATCAACGACAAGTCGCACAACTTCGGCTTCACGCTCAACCTCGACTTCACGAATTACGGCAATTTCGTCAAGGTCTACTACCCGCGCGGCACCGTGTTCGGCACCGTTAAGGTCGGCGGCGCAAGCTCCGACGTAAAACTCACGGACGTGTCGGCGCGCGAGCTTACGGTCAAAGTCGTATCGGGCGACGTGACGCTGCAAAGCATCACCGCCGCAACTCTGTCCGCGCACACAACGTCGGGTGAGGTGACGCTCGACGGTGTGACGGCTGACGCGGCGACGCTCGGCACCGTCTCGGGCGGAATAAAAACCGCGAACATGGCACTCGGCACCCTCACCGCCAAGACCACGAGCGGCGACATCAGATTCAGCGGCTCGCTCTCGGGCGCGGCGGACATCTCGGCGGTGTCAGGCGACGTGCGCTTCGTCTGCGCGACAACGGGTCACGGCTACGACATCTCAACCACGTCGGGCGGTGTGCGCGTGAACGGTCAGTCGCAGGGGCATAAAACGAGCGCGGCAGGCACACTCGGAACGGTAAAGATACGAACAACGAGCGGCGATGTGACGTACGAGGGGTGATTGACGCTGTTACGCGCTCAGCGCGCTCGGCGTGTGGACTTTGTGTATCTGGTTTTAATCGCGAACCTTATGTAAGGGTCGGTCTTGACCGACCCTCCGCTGTGACAAAACGGACAACGGGCGGGTCAAGACCCGCCCCTACGGTGACATGAATCCGTAATCGTGGTGCCGCAAATTTTCAACGCTGCCGCGTCCCCTCACGCCACTTCTACCGCATTTACTTTTTCACCCGTCATTGCGAGCCGCGCGAAGCAATCCAGAACCCCGTTCTCCGTCTAACTCCGCATATTACGGGGCAGGACGTGGGTTGCGGGGTCTGGATTGCTTCGTGCGCTCGCGATGACGAGGTTTTGGTACGTGAGCATAGTAATGCATATGTTATACAATTTGCGAACGGGCAATTTACAGCGGCGAGACGCTTGACATTTCGCGGTTTTTGTGGTATTATTTACTGATATTTTATCAGCAGGAGACATAACGCCATGGCAACCGACAACCTCTACACATTCGAGAACCCCGAATACAAAAAAGCGTACCGCCACACGACGAGCCACATACTCGCGCAGGCGGTGAAGCGTCTGTTCCCCGACACGAAACTCACCATAGGACCCGCGATTGACGACGGGTTTTACTATGATTTCGATACGCCGAAGCCGTTCACGCCCGACGATCTCGCCGCGCTCGAAGCCGAGATGCGCAAGATCATCAAGGAAAAGCTGCCGCTCGAGCGGTTCGAGCTGCCGCGCGCGGACGCTATCGCGCTCATGCGGGAGCGCGGCGAACCGTACAAGGTCGAACTCATCGAGGGACTCGCCGAGGACGCGATAATCTCGTTCTACAAGCAGGGCGAGTTTGTCGACCTCTGCGCGGGTCCTCACGTGGACAACACCTCGCGCATCAAGGGCAACGCGCTGACCCTCACGTCGGCGACGGGCGCGTACTGG
The DNA here is from genome assembly GCA_031261585.1 of Oscillospiraceae bacterium. GTDB lineage: Bacteria > Bacillota > Clostridia > Oscillospirales > Oscillospiraceae > JAIRRO01. The sequence continues at coordinate 36,003 of JAISJJ010000034.1, read as the reverse complement.
CGCGGCGACTCAAACAACAAGATGCTGCAACGCATCTACGGCACGTGCTTCCTGTCCAAAGAGGAACTTGACGCGCATCTCGCGCAGATTGAGGAGGCGAAAAAGCGCGACCACCGCAAACTCGGGCGCGAGCTCGACCTGTTCGCGCTGTACGACGAGGGTCCCGGGTTCCCGTTCTTCTTCCCGAAAGGCATGGTGTTGCGCAACGAACTTGAATCGTTCTGGCGCGAGGAACACAAAAAAGCGGGCTACGAGGAGATTCGCACACCGCTGATCCTCAACGAGGAACTGTGGCACCGCTCGGGTCACTGGGATCACTACAAAGATAATATGTACTTCACGAAGATCGACGACGCGGACTACGCGATCAAGCCGATGAACTGCCCCGGTGGCATGCTCTCGTACAAGCGCAAGATGTGGTCGTACCGCGAGTTGCCCGTGCGCATGGCGGAGATGGGTATCGTCCACCGCCACGAGTTGTCGGGCGCGCTGCACGGTCTCATGCGTGTGCGCTGTTTCACGCAGGACGACGCGCATCTGTACATGACACCCGAGCAGGTACCCGCCGAGATCAACGGCGTTATCGACCTCGTGGACAAGATTTACAAAATCTTCGGCTTTGAGTACTATGTCGAACTCTCGACCCGCCCCGACGACTTCATGGGCGAGATTGAGACGTGGAACGCCGCCGAAAAAGCGTTAGAGGACGCGCTCGTCTCGAAAAACGTCACGTATCGGCTCAACCCGGGCGACGGCGCGTTCTACGGTCCGAAAATCGACTTCCATCTCGTGGACTGCATCGGGCGCGAGTGGCAGTGCGCGACCGTGCAACTCGATTTCCAGATGCCCGAGCGGTTTGAACTCGAATACGTCGGTGCTGACGGCGAAAAGCACCGCCCCGTGATGATTCACCGCACGGTGTTCGGCTCAATTGAGCGGTTTATCGGCATTTTGACCGAGCATTACGCGGGCGCGTTCCCGCTGTGGCTCGCGCCTGTTCAGGTGATAGTCCTGCCGATCACCGACCGCGCGCACGAGTACGCGCAGTCAATCGCGGACAGCTTGGAAGCGCACGGTTTCCGCGTCGAGACAGACCTGCGCAACGAGAAAATCGGCTACAAAATCCGCGAGGCGCAGATGCAAAAAATCCCGTACATGCTCGTCCTCGGCGATAAAGAAGTCGACGCGAAACTCGTCGCGGTGCGCACCCGCACGGGCGGCGACGAGGGCGCGGTAACGCTCGACGAGTTCACGGCGAAGATCGCGGACGAGCGGGAGCGCAAGATATGAGTACCGCCGTAGTCTACTACTCGTTCACGAATCACACGCGCGAGTACGCGAAAACGCTCGCGGCACAACTTGACGCACCGCTCATCGAGCTTGCGCCGCCGAAGCCGCTGTCGAAGCTCGGCGCGTACCTGCGCGGCTGTCCCGCCGCAATAGGCGGCAAATCGTGGAAAACCGCGGCGGAACCCGACTTCGCGGCGTATGACAAGCTCATATTCTGCTCCCCCATCTGGGCGAGCAACGTCCCGCCGTACGTCAACTACGCGCTCGGTCTGTTGCCCGAGGGCAAACACGTCGAGTTCCGATTAGTCTCGGCGGGCGGCAAGAGCAATTGCGCGGAACGGCTAACGGCGACAGTCGCGGCAAGAGGTTGCGTGGTGGACGGGATTGAGGATATACAGGGGTAGTAAGGCACGGCTACCTCGTTTACTTTTTTCTCGCGTGCCAACCCCCGTCATTGCGAGCGCACGAAGCAATCCAGTCTCCGTTTCTCCGTCCAAGCCCTCGTTTTACGGGAGTGGGACGTGAGCAGCAGGGGTTCTGGATTGCTTCGCGCGGCTCGCAATGACGCGGGTTTTGTATTTGCGAAAAGTAAATGCGGTAGCCGTGGGTAGTAAGGCAAAACACAAAAAAGTATTTCGGACGGTGAGCAATGATATCCTAAGCCCCGCTTTGGAAAACGATGAAACGTCTCCGCGCGACCACATACACCCTACGCGAAAAAGGCAACATCAGCGGTTCAACTGTGCGCCGCCTGCAAAACGGTGAATCCGTCTCGACTAACAACGCTTGACGCGCTTTGCGCTCTACTCAACTGCGAAATATCAGACATCATCGAATACATACCCGACAATCGCGTGGATATCAAGAAATGAGGACGCAAAAAACTTCCGCGAAATCTTGACAAATCGCGGAAGTTATGTTACTATGTTGTCAGAGGAGCGAAACCGTTAGCGGTTAGCCCTTGCTATGAACAGTTTTCGCATTTCTGCGAACCGTCACCTGCCGGGGTGGCGGTTCGTGCGTTTTACAATAATCGTAACCGTGTATGGTCCGATATGTAGCGTCACACGCATTGGCGTTCACCTCACTTTCGTTCGGTGTGACCAACTGCTAACCGCCCCGTCCCTCTGACGCGAGGATTATATCATGTCGCGCGCCGTAATGCAAGAAAAATCTCAACAGCCACGCAACATAATTTCCCACACATAAACAAACACGCTCCTCCGTAGAATATGGACAGTTCCATATCCTTGCAGAGGGGCGTAATACATTGAAAAACAAGAAGAAACTGACACTCATGCTCGCGGTGATCTTTGCGCTGAACATGGTGATAATCACGTGCGTGCAGAACGAACTCGCGGCGCAGGCGGCGTCCTACCGCAAGGGTTCGAGCGGCGATGTCGTCAAGCAGATTCAGACGAAGCTGAAAAACTGGGGGTACTACACGAGCGGCATCGACGGCGTGTTCGGCTCAGGTACCGAGAAAGCGGTCAAGGCGTTCCAATCCAAGAACGGACTGACCGCGGACGGCATCGCGGGTCCGCAGACGCTCTCGAAGATGGGCATATCGACCGCCTCGACCGCGACGACTTCGTCCAACGACGTGAACCTGCTCGCGCGGCTCATCTCCGCCGAGGCTCGCGGCGAACCATATAAGGGGCAGGTCGCGGTAGGAGCCGTCGTGCTGAACCGCGTGAAGCACCCGTCGTTCCCGAACACGATGTCGGGCGTGATATATCAGGCGGGTGCGTTCTCGTGTCTCAGCGACGGGCAGTTCAACCAGCCGATAGCCGATTCGGCGTATCAGGCGGCGCGCGAGGCACTCAACGGCACCGACCCGTCGGGCGGCGCGATCTACTACTTCAACCCCGCTACGGCGACGAGCAAGTGGATATGGTCGCGACCACTGAAACTCGTGATCGGCAAACATCGGTTTTGTACGTGAACGGGAGATGTTAGAGGTTGGAGGTTAGAACGGAGTTCGGACGTAGGGGCGGGGTTTACCCGCCCTTGCGCTACGTCTGTATAGCGTCGCTTGATATTTTCAACAGTTGCGCGAGCGGAATCCCGAACCGCGCTATTGCGCCGCGACGTTTTCGATGTTATTATATCCCTGTCGACACATAAAACTGCAAAGGCGGTGTTACGATGAATATATCCATCTCGGAGAATCTGAAAAAACTGCGCATCTCGCGCGAGATCACGCAGGACGCACTCGCCGAACGTCTCGGCGTGTCCGCGCAATCCGTGTCCAAGTGGGAGCGCGGCGACAACTATCCCGACATCACGATGCTCCCCGCAATCGCCAACTTTTTCGACATCACGGTCGATGAGTTGCTCGGCATGGACGTAATCCGCAACGAAAAACGCGTTGCGGACTTGAAATCGAGAACATACGAGTTGTTGAGTACGGGCATGCAAGACGAACTGATTGAGCGTTGGCGCGAACTCGCAAGCGACATGCCGAACAATTACGAGGTTCAGCTATGGTACGCAAACCAATTAGTGAACACCATGATTTACTACGACCCCGCGAACGACACGTCGGTATATGACGCGCCGAAACGCGCCGCCGTGCCGATTTTCGAGCGTATTCTCGAGAACTGCACGGACGACTATATCCGCATGCAGACGATAAGCCCGTTGCTCAGCGTCTACGCAGACCTCGGAGAACTCGATAAAGCCCGCGCGCTCGCAGACCGTCTGCCGAATGCAATGCAGAGCCGTGAGCAGGCGGCGACGGAAATAGCGATGCGGGCAATAAACGATCACATAGAGAAGCTCGGCTTCGGTGCGAAAAAGTGGTTGGAAATAGGCATTAACAACACGGAGGAGATAGCACGCCTAAACAGCGCGAGGGCAGCGGCGTTAAAAAGCACAGACCCCGCCGTCGCCGCAGAGCTGATAAAGCCGTTTATCGACGCTGTGAAAACCTTCGCCATGCTCGCATACAACGCGCTCATGAGTTACCGCACGTTCCTGCGGCAATTCGGACGCGAGCGCGAGGGTGAATACATAGAGCTGATAAAACACGAGTTTTCGCTGATCGACCTCATGAACACGGGCATGCCGCGGCAGTACGGCGACAACAGGTACGAGGGCGTGTATCAGCAACTCGCGCGCGAGTACACAGACATCGACTTCGACACCGCACTCGAATACGCCGTAAAGACCGTTGAGTGCGCCGCGTCGGTTCCTCCAGACACGATTGCGTATGTCGGCGAGGGGCGCGTCAACGACGACGGCAGCATCACGCCGATCCAATACGAGGCAACCGCACACGAGATGTCGCTGCGCAGTTTTGAGCAGGACGAGATGTTCGACCCGTTCCGCAACGAACCGAGGTTCATAGCGGCAATGAACCTGTTGAGAACAGACAAAGATTGAAAAAAGACGAGGGTTACGGCAAAACCGCAACCCTCGTCCTAACTGTTAATTGTTAATTGTTAACTGTTAACCGTCATCGTCTCCCCGCGCCGTACTCGCTATCGAGTGCCGCGAGAATTGCCGCAACCGCGTTGTCCGCTTCCTCGTCGGTCAAAGTGCGGTCGTCGTCGCGAAATTCGAGGGCGAGGGCGAGACTTTTCTTGCCCTGCGGCACCTGCGCGCCGACGTACACGTCAAACAATTTGCACCCGCGCAGCAACTTGCCGCCCGCGCGTGTCACGCACCCGATGATCTCCGCCGCCGAAAGCTCCTCGCCGCACACAACGGCGATATCGCGCGTCACGGACGGGAAGCGCGGCAGTTGCGCGTATTTCGGCTCGGGTGCGCCCGCGTCGAGCATATCGGCGAGGTCAATCTCCGCGGCGTAGCAGTCGGGCAGGTCGTACTCGCGCGCGACAGACGGGTGAATCTGACCTATCAGACCGATGGGCTTGCCGCCGTTGTCGAGCGTGTCCGAGTAGATGTACGCGAACCGCCCCGTGTGGAAACTCGGCAGTGCCGTCCCGACGAAGAACACGGGATTCGGCACGCGGAACGCGCTCAAAAACGCCTCGATCGCGCCCTTTACCGTGTAGAAATCGCAGTCTCCGTACGCTCCGAGCGTGACAATCACGCGCTCATCGGGCAGGATATCGCCCGTCGGACAGTAGATTTTCGCGAGTTCGTACAACCGCACGTCGTCGTTGCGCGCACCGCGATTGCGCGCGAGTGTGTCAAGCATCGACGGCAGCGGTGTGGTGCGCATTATAGCGCGGTTTTCGCCGAGCGGGTTCAGTATCGTGACGCTGTCGCGCTCGGGCGCGTCCTGCGCCATGCCTATCTTGTCGTAGTCCGCCGTGCCGATGAACGAGTACGTGTAAATCTCCGAATAACCGAGTCCGCGCAGTATCCGTCCAGCTTCGCGCTCGGCTGTCTGCCGCGCCGTGAACCCGCCGACGGCGGCGTTCACATCGAACAGCGTCGGCGTGATCTCGTTGTAGCCATAGAACCGCGCGACCTCCTCCGCGAGGTCGGAATAATGCTCAATGTCGCCGCGCCACGACGGCACCGTCACGGTGTCGTCAGCGTCTACCGTGAAATCGAGTGCTTCCAGCGTTTTTACCATGAATTCGCGCGGAACGTCCGTGCCGAGCAGCGCGTTGATGCGCTCAGGTTGCAGTTTCAGCGTTGTCGGCACGAACGCCGACGCGCGAATGTCGATAACGCCGTCCAAAACCTCGCCCGCACCGAGCTGCTCAACGAGTTCACACGCGCGGAGTACTGCGGGCAGGGTATTTTCGGGGTCAAGCCCTTTCTCGAACCGTCCCGACGCGTCCGTGCGCATACCGAGCGCGGACGCTGTTTTACGTATCGACACGCCGTCGAAATTCGCGGATTCGAACACCGCGAACTGCGTGTTCTCCGTGATCTCCGAGTTCTCGCCGCCCATGACACCCGCCACGCCGACGGCTTTCTCCGCGTCCGCAATCACGAGCATATCAGGCGTGAGCGCGCGCGGCGTGCCGTCCAGCGTGTTCATCGTCTCACCGTCAAACGCAGTACGCACAACGATTTTTCCGCCGCCGAGACACGCGTAGTCGAACGCGTGCATCGGCTGTCCGTATTCGAGCATGACATAGTTCGTGATGTCCACGATGTTGTTGATCGGACGCACGCCCGACGCGCGCAGACGCTGGCGGAGCCACTTCGGACTGGGCGCGATCTTGATGTTTTTCACCATTTTTGCCGTGTATCGCGGGCAGAGTTCGGGCGAGCGCACCTCAATGGCGAGGTTGTCGCGTATCTCCCCCGCCCCGCCGCGCACTTGCGGCGTGTGCAGTTTCAGCGGCACACCGAACGTCGCGGCGGTCTCTCGCGCGAGTCCGATAACGGACAGGCAGTCGGGGCGGTTGTTCGTGATCTCGAACTCGACAATCGAGTCGTCCGCGCCGATAACCGTGCGCACATCGTCGCCGACGCTCACACCGTCCGTCTCCGTGAATATGAGAATCCCGTCGTCAATAGCGTCGGGAAAATCGTGCGTGTCGAGGTTCAACTCGCTAAGCGAACAGAGCATGCCCTCGCTCTTCACGCCGCGCAGTTTGCCGCGCTCAATCTTCTTGCCGTCGGGTAACAACGACTTGTGCAGCGCGGCGGGTACAATGTCGCCCTCGCGCACGTTCTGCGCACCCGTGACGATTTGGACGGGTTCAGGTTGCCCAACATCGACCTGACACACCCACAGATGATCCGAATCGGGGTGACGTTCAATTGACACGACGCGCCCGATGACGACGTTGCGTATCTCGTCGCCGAGTTCGCGCGTGAGTTCGACCTTTGAGCCGCTGAGCGTCATGCGGTCGGCGTATGCCTTGGAATCAGCGGAGATTTCGGCGTACTCCGCGAGCCATTTACGTGATAAATCCATTTGTGTTACCCCCCTAAAACTGCGACAGGAACCGCGTGTCGTTCTCGAACAGCAGGCGCATATCGTCGATACCGAACCGCAGCATCGTCATGCGCTCAACGCCGATACCGAACGCGAAGCCCGAGTACTCGTCGGGGTCAATCCCCACGCCCGCAAGCACTTTCGGGTGTACCATACCGCTCCCGAGCAGTTCAATCCAACCCTCGCCCTTGCACACGCGGCAACCCTTGCCGCCGCACACGAAACACTCGACATCGACCTCACACGACGGCTCGGTGAACGGGAAATGGTGCGGACGGAACCGCGTTTTCGTCCCCGTGCCGTACAGTTTGCCGACGAGCGCGTTCAGCGTACCTTTCAGGTCTCCGAGCGTGATACCGCGATCGACGACAAGTCCCTCAATCTGGTGGAACATCGGGCTGTGCGTCGCGTCTACCTCGTCCTTGCGGTACACGCGCCCGGGTGAGATGATGCGTATCGGCGGCGACTGCTTCTCCATGACGCGCACCTGAACGGGCGACGTCTGGCACCGCAGATGCACCGATTCGTCCTCTGCGACGTAAAACGTGTCGCTCCACTCGCGCACGGTGTGATTCGGCGGGATATTCAGCTTGTCGAAGTCGTACACGGACAACTCGACCTCGGGTCCCTCTGCGACGGTGAACCCCATCGAGATGAAGATGTCCTTAGCCTCGTCCAGTACAATCGACATCGGGTGTTTATGCCCGACGCGCGGCGTTTTCCCCGGCAACGTCACGTCGATGCGCTCGGCTTTGAGCCGATGTTCAAGTTCAATCGCGTCGACCTCGGCGGAACGCGCCGCGATAGCGTTCTCAATCTCCGAGCGCACGGTGTTGGCGAGCGCGCCGATTACGGGGCGTTCCTCCGCGCTCAGTCCGCCCATCTGTTTGAGAATCGCGGTCAGTTCGCCCTTCTTGCCGAGGTACTTTACGCGCAGCTCCTCAACGGATTTCGCGCTGTCGGCGATTTGCAGTTCGCCGAGTGCCGCGTCGCGCAGCGCGGTCAATTTTTCCTGCATTTTGTTACTCCTTGCATATAAAAATTGCCAACATCCCATACATGGGACGAAGGCAAGCTCCGCGGTACCACCCATATTCGGCGCGTACACGCCGCTCTCAATGCTGCATAACGCCGCAACCGCGCCGACTCTCGTCGGTGGCTCCCGAGCGAACCAAACGATTACGCACAGGGCGTCGCACCGACCCGCCCCTCTCTGAAATGCGTGTACCCGTTATTTTCCCGTTCACAGCCATGCCACTCTGTGGGCAATTTTGAGTATTATACTACCCCTCGCGCGGTTTGTCAACTGCGAGTTTTGCGTTTAGTGTGGACATGTCGCATTGAAAATATGCGATACCGTAATTGCGGATTCGCGTAGTCGTAGGGGCGGGTCTTGACCCGCCCGTTGTCCGCAAGGCACAGCAGCGGGTCGGTCAAGACCGACCCCTACATAAGATCCGCGCTTATGATCAATCCGTCAGCGTCATTTGTCCACACCTTTTTGCGTCTTGCGCGTTTTGCGCGTCACACTACGACCTCGCACTGACCCGTCTCCGCATTCAGGAACCACTCGCCCGCGTCGGTCACAACGCGCCAACCGGGGACGAGCGTACCGTCGCCGAATGCCGTGACGCCCATCAGATACGCGCCGTTAACCGCCGTGATCGACGTACAGCGGATATCGCCGCGCGAGATCGAGCCGAGCAGCGACACCATCAGCGTCTGCAAATCGTAAAATTTCGTGTCAGCGGCGGATTTTTCCGCGCGTGTGACGTTGCGCCCCGTAACGCGGCGCAGTAAGCCGTCCGCGAACTCAAACGTCACGCGCGCGTTCACGATCTCGGACTTTTTGAACCGCACGTGCGCCGTCACCGTCGTGAATCCGCCCTCGCTGACGGACGATAACTCGCCTGTGTCAATCTTCATCGACCTCAGCAACGCACGTGCCGCACTGAGCGGTGTTTTGCCGTCTGCACCTTGCGAATACTCGACAGTGAAGCCTCCGAGCGTGTCAAACTCGATGCTCCCCGTGTCGTTTTCAAACCGCGAGATGCCGCCCGCCGCGCTCTCTGTCTGCTCGCAGTTGCCGATAGCCGCGACGGCGAGACGCGACTCGCGGAACGGGTCGCGCACCGTGACGAATACAGCCGCGCCGTCGTCAACGGGCAGCGCGCACTCAACCGTGACACCGCTGCGCTGATACGTGTTCACAAGCGCGTCCTGAATACGCGCGCGCTCTCGGTTGTGCGCTATGGCGTTCGATATCAGCAGCGTGAGAAACATCGCACACAGCAGCAACAACGCCGCAATTACAAAGGTTTTGAGACGTGATACGCTCATAGGCGCACCTCCCGCCAGTACGGCACCGCGATCCCGTCGCCCGTCTCCGCGTACGCGAGTTGCACCTCGCCGCTCGCCGCCGCAATCGACTGTTTTATCGGCAACAGCGCGGTCGGATCGGCGGTCGTCGGCATAAACTCGCGGAAAACGATATTCTTCGCGACGATTGTCGACCCGCGCAACTCTATTGTCGCCGCGTGATCGGCGTTCAGGTACACACGCCCGCCGCCGACGAAATAGTCGAAGTACACGAGCGTTCGCTCGCCGTCGTACTCCGCGCCGACGCAGTAGAGCCGCGCGGAACCCGCCGCCAAATCGCCCACGAACACGGCGCGGCGCGCGATCTCCACGCTGTCGCCGAGCGGCAACCGCTCGTACTCCGTCGGTTCTTCAAACAGACGGTACGCAACCGCGCCGCCCGTCGACAGTGACAGCGAAAACGCGCCCGTCACGTACACCTGCGTACCCTCGCTGTCCGAATAGCTCGGCTGCAACCCCGGCGGCACACCGAGTTCCGTGAGTACCGCGCCCGTATTCGTCTCCGACAGCGGATTCTGCACGGCATAGCGCGGAAACACCGAGTTGCCGAACAGCAGCGTGTACGGCGACGGCGACTTTTCGTCAGTCTCAAACGCGAAGTTCACGCGCACGGCGGCAGTCTCGGGAATCGAGGGCTTTTCGCCGAACTGCGCCGTCACATACTTGGTAAAACCCGAATCCGTGCTGAAATACAGCGTCTTATTGTCAAATCTCAGCGCGGCGCGGCGCGTCAGACCACCCGCTTTCAAGTCGGGTGCCGTGTTGCCGAGCCAGCCGCATATCACCGCGATCGGCAACTCGTCGGAGTACTCATAGTAAACGCCCGACGACACAAGGGCTTCCCGCCACTCCGTCTCGTCGCACGTCTCCGCGCTGCCCGCATACGCGACGGCCGCGCCGATCGTGCCGCGTGTGCGCTCGTACAGCGTGTCGCGCAACGCGGTGTCGTACTGCGCCGCCGTGCGCACGCCGTCGTCATCGGTGAACACTATCGCTATGGGTCTCGCCGCCTCGGACGCGGTATAGTTCGGTATCACGGATTCAGTGTTGCCGAGGGCGTTATTGCGGGTCAGCAAACCCGAAAACGCGCCCGAATAATACCCCAGCGCGACCGTTACAGCGAGCAGCAGCACAATCGCCACCGACTTTATGTTCTCAACCGCACGTTTCGTCACGCCGACGCACCCTCAATCGGCAGCGACACCGTGAATGACGTGCCGACACCGACCACGCTGTGCGGTATGATCTCGCCGCCGTGACGCGCCACGATCTCGTGCGCGATACTCAGCCCCAACCCCGTGCCGCCCGACTCGCGCGAGCGCGCCTTGTCCACGCGGTAGAAACGGTCGAACACGCGCGCGAGGTCGTCCTCTGGTATGCCGATGCCCGTGTCCGTTATCGTGACGCGCGCGAATCCGTCCGCGCACCGCGCCGTAACGGTTATCAACCCGCCGTCGGGCGTGTATTTCACCGCGTTCGCGATGATGTTCATGAGCACCTGTTCAATGCGCGCGCGGTCGCCGACGATGTTCGGCAGTTCAGGCGGCAGTTCGAGCGACATCGTCTGGTGCTGCCGCTCCGCGACGGGCTGCAACGCCGAGAACACATCGCGCACGCTCTTTGCGAGGTCAAACGGCTCCGACTCCATCTGCGCCATGTCCGCGTCAAACCGCGAGAGCTGCAACAGATCCTGCACGATATTCGTCATGCGGTCGGACTCGCTCAGTATTATCCCGAGAAATGTTTCCCGCTCCGAAAGCTCCATATCGTCCCAGTTTTCGAGCGTCTCGGCGCAACTGCGTATGCTCGCGAGCGGTGTGCGCATCTCGTGCGACACGTTCGCGACAAATTCGCGCCGCGTCATCTCCGACAGCCGCAGTTCGTCGAGGTTCTGTTCGAGCTGTGACGCCATCGCGTTGAACGTCGTGGCGAGCGTGCCTATCTCGTCCTCGGATTCTACGGGGATTTTCGCGGAGAAGTCGCCGTCCGCCATAGCCTCGGCGGCGCGCGTCATACCGCGTATCGGCGCGAGCAGCGTCTGCGACAATATCAGCGAAATAGCCGCCGATACCGCGAATCCGAGCGCGACGGCTTCGATTATCATCGTGAAAATCTGCGACGCGAGCGTTTCCGTCGTCGAGCGGTCGTCACGGATATAGACTATGTACCGCCCCTCGGCACCGCGAAACGACGCCGCCGCGTCCATGTACTCCCCGCTCGACCCCGTGTAGACGTAGCCGCCCTCCATATCGTCGAGCGCGGAGAGTATCGTCGGCGTTATCGACAGCAGATCGAACGTCTCGTCGCCCGTGAGACCCACGAGCACCTGCGCGGTCACACCGTCGAGGATATAGAACCGCCGCGCGATTCTGTCCACGCCGAGCTGACCCGCGTACGCCGACACGACCTCTGCGATGTGCATCGGCGCGTCGGGTATGTCCGCGCTCTCATAGATGCCGCTGAGCATTGCCGTCTCGGAGAACGCCGTCTCCATGCGCGCGTTGAACTCATCCTCAAAAAAGTTTCCGACACCGCGAATGAGAAACGTCAGCACCACAGTCATGAGCATGACGATGAGCAACAGCATGATAAAAACCAGTTTCGCGCGCAGACTTCGTCTCATAACCTACCCCGCGTAATAATAGCCCGCGCCGCGCTTCGTCATGATATATTTCGGCTCGGTTGTGTCCTTCTCGATCTTCTCGCGCAAGCGGCGCACGGCGACATCGACAGCGCGCGCGTCGCCGAAATAGTCGTACTGCCACACATCGCGCAACAATTCCTCACGCGACACGACCCTGCCCGGTGACGCCATCAGCACTTTCAATAGCTCGAACTCGCGCGGCGTAAGTTCCGCCGCCGCACCGTCCACAAACGCGTCAAGCCGCGCATCGTCTATCGCAATGCCCTCCGTCCCGTGGTGTTCCTGCATCTGCCCGTCGTTCAGGCGGCGCATGTTCGCCTTTATGCGCAGTTGCACCTCGCGCAGTACGAACGGCTTCGTGATATAGTCGTCGCAGCCGATCTCCAACCCGAGCACGCGGTCGGACTCCTCAATGCGCGCCGTGAACATGATGATCGACGTGCGCATGTCCTTTTCGCGGATTTTTCGGCACACCTCGAACCCGTCGATCTTCGGCAGCATCACATCGAGCAGGATTAAATCGGGCGTGAACGTCCTATACTGCTCCAACGCCTCCTCGCCATCGTACGCCTCGGCGACGTCGTACTCGCGTTTGAGGTTGAATTTGAGAATGTCCACGAGATTTTTCTCATCGTCGACGATTAGTATTTTCCGCATATTTCAGCTGACTCCTCCCAATATCACTTCACATACCGCTCGGCTTTCAGCGCGGCGACCACCGTTTTCGCGTCCGTCACCTCGTCCGACGCTATCATTTCCAAAAAATCGGAAAACTTTACATGCAGCACGTCCAAAAACTCATCGTCGTCGGGGTGTGCCGCGCCGTTCGTCAGCCCCGTCGCGAGATACAGGTGCAGAACCTCCGAGCAGAACCCGGGCGACGAGCAGATACGCCCCAGCGAACGCCACTCGCGCGCGTCGTACCCCGTCTCCTCCGACAACTCGCGTTTCGCGCACTCGAACGGATCCTCTCCGTATTCGAGCTTGCCCGCGGGTATCTCGATCAGCTCTTGCCCGACCGCATACCGATACTGCCGCACAAGCACGATCTCGCCCGCGTCGGTTATCGCGACGACGCCGACACCGCCCGCGTGTTCGACAATCTCGCGCGGCGCGGTTTTCCCGTTGTCGAGCAGCACCGTGTCGCGGCGCACGCGTATGATCCTGCCGCTGTAAATCTCAGCGGAATCGATCTGTTTTTCAAAATGCGGCATTGTGTAACCTCCGTGTCCGATTGGTCGATATCTCGGTGCGCCGTTGAAAAACGCGGATATCTCTTCAAACATGACTTGCATCAGCCCTGTTTACGTAATAACGATCTTCTCGCCATGTGGCTGGATTGTTGTCAATATACTGCCAGATTCTCCGATATTCGTCGCTGTTTCGGATGATTCTGTCATAGAATCCGCGCTGCCATAGTTCGCGCGTTTCAGCCGTCTTTGCGGTTTGATACTTCAAATAAGCAACGATTTGACCCAACGTAGGGGCGGGGTCAACCCGCCCTTGGATTGACATAATGAAATGGACATGGTTCGGCATGATAACGTATTTGTCTATTGCTACATGACTGTATTTATCGGGTATATGCGAAACAGCTGTTTCAACAACTATTCCATGCGGCAATAATTCTACCCAAGGGCGGGTAGACCCCGCCCCTACGACAACTTCGCTCAGCATCTCATGTCTGTCCGTAACACAGAATGTTACAAAATATACACCATCGGCTGAATAGTCATAGCCCCTCAACCGTGTGCTTTTTCTATTCCCAACGCTTTTCATTGACACTGCCCCGTAACCCTCGTTCTAATTGTCAACTGTCAATTGTCAACTGTCAACTATTCAACTCCTGCTTTGCGCTTCGACACCGCTCTCAGCCGCAATCCGTGATCCAGCACTGACTTGCGCAACCGCAGATTCTGCGGCGTGACCTCCAACAACTCGTCGTCGGCTAAAAATTCCAGACACTGCTCCAAACTCAGCGTTTTCGGCGGCACGAGACGCAACGCCTCGTCTGAACCCGACGCGCGCATGTTCGTGAGCTGTTTCTTCTTGCAGATATTGACCGTGATGTCCTCGGATTTCGGCGTTACGCCGACAATCATGCCCGCGTACACCTTCGTACCCGCTGATACGAACAGTTGACCGCGATCCTGCGCGCCGAACAGCCCGTAGGCGACGGCTTCGCCCGTCTCGAACGCTACGAGACTGCCTGTCCCGCGACGCTGTATCTCACCGCGCCACGGCTCATAACGCTCGAACACGGACGCTAATATGCCCTCGCCGCGCGTGTCCGTCATAAATTCACTGCGGTACCCGAACAGTCCGCGCGACGGCACGATGAACGTCACGCGTGTGCGCGATCCCATCGGCGTGACCTCGACGAACTCACCGCGACGCGCCGACAACCGCTCGATCACGGCACCCGCCGCGTTCTCGGGTACGTCGGCTACGACGCGCTCGACGGGTTCGCACAGTCTGCCGTCGATCTCGCGCGTCAGTATGCGCGGCGGCGACACCTGAAACTCGTACCCCTCGCGCCGCATCGTCTCAATCAGTATCGACAGATGCATCTCTCCGCGCCCCGCGACGTTGAAGCTGTCGGAATTTGTGACCTCCGTCACTTTGAGCGACACGTCTTTCAGCGTCTCGCGCGTCAGTCGGTCGCGTATGTTGCGCGTCGTGACGAATTTGCCCTCGCGCCCCGCGAACGGCGAATCGTTGACCGCGAACGTCATCTCCATCGTCGGCGCGGTGATCTCCACAAACGGCAGCGGGTCGGGTGCGTTCGCGGCACATATCGTGTCGCCGATCGTGATCTCGGGTATGCCCGACAGCGCGATGATGTTGCCCGCCGCGGATTCGGGTACGGCGACGCGCGCCAACCCGTCAAATTCGTAGATGTTCACGGCTTTCGCGCGGCGCGGTTCATGCTCGCCGTGGTAGTTACAGACGAGAATCTCCTGATTCTGGTGCAGAATGCCGCGCTCGATGCGCCCGATGGCGATTCTGCCGACGTACTCATTATAATCGACGCTCGACACGAGCATCTGCACAGGCGCGTCGGTATCGCGCTCGGGTTCGGGGATATAGTCGAGAATCGTCTTGTACAGCGGCGTCAAATCCTCGCCCTCGACCTCGGGCGAATAGCTCGCGGTGCCGCGCCGCGCCGAGCAGAACAGCATCGGGCTGTCGAGCTGAAAATCCGTAGCGTCGAGTTCGAGCAGGAGTTCCAGCACCTCGTCGACGACCTCGGTAATCCGCGCGTCGGGGCGGTCGATCTTGTTCACGACGACGATGACGCGGTGTCCGAGTTTCAGCGCGCGTTCGAGTACGAACCGCGTCTGCGGCATAGGTCCCTCGGCGGCGTCGACGAGCAGCAGCACGCCGTTCACCATTTTCAGGATGCGCTCGACCTCGCCGCCGAAATCCGCGTGTCCCGGGGTGTCCACGATGTTGATCTTCGTACCCTCGTAGTTGATTGCGGTGTTTTTCGCGAGAATGGTGATCCCGCGCTCGCGCTCGAGATCGCCCGAGTCCATGACGCGCTCGGCGACCGACTGGTTCTCGCGGAACACCCCCGCCTGCGAGAGCATCTTGTCCACGAGCGTGGTCTTGCCGTGGTCGACGTGCGCGATAATTGCGATGTTGCGAATGTTAATCATATTGTTTTTTCGGTCTTTCTTTCACATAAAATATCAGGTTATTATACACCCTGTCAGCCCCGATTGCAAGGAAAAGATTACATTCCGCAAGATATTGCGGAATAAGCGGTTGTTTTCACACAAACAACGCGCAAAATGCGCGACAAACGCATGCCGAATAAACGCGCAAATGTCGCGGTTTGTGTAGGGGTGACCCTGTGACACGTGCGCAATCCCCCACCCCTGAAATTTCACCCCTCACACCGCTCGAAACATATTGCTTATCCCATAAATCTATGATAAAATACCATCAAAAACACAAGGAGTACATCATGAACCCATTTGCCGTTGACTACGCAAAATACGCTCAGACCGCAAGGCTTGCCGCCGCCGAGGGGTGCGTCCTGCTGCGCAACGAGAACGACACGCTGCCCCTGCGCGGCACCGATACCGTCGCCGTATTCGGGCGCACACAGCTCAATTGGTACAAATCAGGCACGGGTTCGGGCGGCATGGTCAACGTGCGCCGCGCACTCGGACTCGTGGACGCGTTGCGCGAATCGGGTGTCGCGCTCGACGAGACGCTGATCGGCACGTACGCCGCGTGGGTTGCGGAACACCCGTTCGACCCCGGTCAGGGCTGGGCGCAGGAACCGTGGGCGCAGGCTGAGATGCCGCTCACCGCTGAACTCGTCACGGAATCCGCGAAGCGCGCGGATATAGCCGTCGTCATAATCGGGCGCACGGCGGGCGAGGACAAGGACAACAAGCCCGAAGCGGGCAGCTACTATCTGACCGCAGACGAGGAGTCCATGCTGTCGCTCGTGACGCAGTCGTTTGCGCGCGTCGCGGTCGTGCTGAACGTCGGTAACATCATCGACATGCGGTGGGTCGAGACGTACAAACCGAGCGCGGTGCTGTACGCGTGGCACGGCGGACAGGAGGGCGGCGGCTCGGCTGCCGATGTACTGACGGGTGCCGTGAATCCGTCGGGCGGCTTGCCCGACACGATTGCGCGCGAGATTGACGACTATCCGTCCACGAAAAATTTCGGCGATGGCGCGCAGGACATTTACGCCGAGGACATTTTCGTCGGCTACCGCTGGTTCGAGTCAGCGGCGCGCGACGCGGTACTGTACCCGTTCGGGTTCGGGCTGTCGTATACGGCGTTCGATACGGAGTGCATCGACTATGTACTCGGCGAGACGACGCAGATCACCGTGAGCGTGACGAATACGGGCAACACGCACGGCAAACGCTCGGTTCAGGTGTACGTCAAAGCACCGCAGGGTGCGCTCGGCAAGCCCGACCGCGTTCTCGCGGCGTACGCAAAGACCGATCTGCTCGCGCCGGGCGGCACACAGACGCTGAACATCGCGTTCCCGCCCGTGAACTTCGCGAGTTTTGACGACTCAGGCGTTTCGGGACACCGCAACGCGTGGGTGCTGGAAGCGGGCGACTACGACGTGTTCGTCGGCGACAACGTGCGCGACGCGGAACTCGCGTTCGGGTTCACCATCTCCGAGGTCGCGTGTCTCGGACATTTGCACGAGGCTCTCGCGCCTGTTACGCCGTTCAAACGCCTGAGAAACAGCGACAACGGCATCACCGAGGAGGACGCACCGCTCTCGAATGTCGATCTCGCCGCGCGCATCGCCGCGAACCTGCCCGACGCGCCCGATTTCACGGGTGATCGCGGTATCAAACTCGCGGACGTGTACGACGGCAAGGCGGATATCGACGATTTTATCGCGCAGATACCGAACGACGTTCTCGTCCCGATTGTGCGCGGCGAGGGCATGAATTCGACGAAAGTCACGGCGGGTTGCGGCGGCGCGTTCGGCGGCTTGACCGAGGGATTGCAGGCGTTCGGTATTCCGATTCTCACCTGCACCGACGGTCCGAGCGGCTTGCGTTTCGATGCTGGCGGTCTCGCGTTCTCGATGCCGAACGGCGCGTGTCTCGCTTCGAGCTTCAACGACGCGCTGATCGAGGAGCTGTTCGGCTACCTCGGCGCGGAGATGCGCTCAAAACGCGTCGATCTGATTTTGGGACCGGGTGTGAATATCCACCGCAGTCCGCTGAACGGACGCAACTTCGAGTATTTCTCGGAGGATCCGCTGCTCACGGGCAAGATGGCGGCGGCGCAACTGCGCGGGCTGCATAAATCCAAGGTCTCGGGTACAATCAAGCACTTCGCCGCGAACAACCGTGAGATGCACCGTTTCGCGCTCGATAGCGTGATCTCCGCGCGCGCGCAACGCGAAATCTACCTGCGCGGGTACGAGATCGCGGTCAAGGAGGGCGACTGCATGGCGATAATGTCCACGTACGGCAAGGTCAACGGGCTGTTCACGGCGGGCAGCTACGACCTCACGACGACGATTCTCCGCGACCAATGGGGTTTCGACGGCATCGTCATGACCGACTGGTGGGGTTCGTCCGCCGACGACGAGAACGGCTTCCCGAGCCGCACTGCCCGCGCCGTAATGGTGCGCGCGCAGAACGATTTGCAGATGTGCGTGAACGACACACTCGCCGAGAACGCGAACGACGACATCATATTGTCGCTCGAAAACGGCACACTCACCCGCGCGGAACTCCACCGCAACGCCCGCAATATCCTGTCCGTTATCCTGCGCACCGCCGCGATTGACCGCGGACTGGGGCGTTTGCCCGATGCGGAGATCGAGAACAGCAAAGCGGTCGAGGTCGAGGACAAGATGCAATTTATATGGTAGAGAGTTACCACATCGGGTTCAACGACGCTCACGGCGCAACCGTCGCGCTGCTGCCGGGCGATCCCGCGCGCGTCGAGACGATTGCGCGTGAGCTGGACAATCCGCGTTTCGTCGCGCAGAACCGCGAGTTCACGACGTGGCTCGGCGAGACGCACGGCACGTCGGTACTCGTGATGTCAACTGGTATCGGCGGACCGTCGGCGGCGATTGCGGCCGAGGAACTGTACGCAGTCGGTGTGCGCACGTTTATCCGCATAGGCACGTGCGGCGGCATGGCGGAGCGCGTCCACGCGGGCGATCTCGTCATAGCGCAGGCGGCGATTCGCGCGGAGGGTACGAGCCGCGAGTACGCGCCGATCGAGTACCCCGCCGCCGCGGATTTTGACGTGACAAACGCGCTCGTGACCGCCGCGAAGTCGCTCGGACTTGCGCACCACGTCGGCGTTGTGCATTGCAAAGACTCGTTTTACGGACAGCACGAGCCGTCGCGCATGCCCGTCGCTCGCGAACTTGAAGCAAAGTGGGAAGCGTGGCTCCGTCTCGGCACACTCGCGTCCGAGATGGAGTCCGCCGCGCTGTTCACCGTCGCAAACGCACTCGGAGCGCGCGCGGGCTGCGTACTCAGCACCGTCTGGAATCAGGAGCGTCGGCGGTTAGGATTGGACGCGGACGAGGTGCATGACACGGGCGATGCGATACGCTGCGCGGTGGGCGCGGTGCGGTGGTTGTGAAGGAATAAAAGGAGAAGGCATGACTTTTGAATCGGCAAAGTGCGCTGTTTGCGGTGCGGAAATTCAGGTTGATCCAAGTACTGAAATCTCGTTTTGCAATTATTGCGGCACAAAACAAATCACAAAAGCGGCAATGGCATTTTTCGGCGCAGGGGAAAACAGCGGTGCCGAAATCAACAATCTACCTACGGTAAAATCGCTTTTGACAAGGGCAGAGATGATTGATAATGTAGTCGAACGCATTAAGGTGATAGAGAAAGCGTTAGAAATCAATCCGTTAGATCATAATGCGAATTTGGTATTGTTATGCGCAACCGCAGAGCGCGACAATTATCCATATGCTGAGTTAAGTAATATGAATTCTTATGATTTGCATGGCAAAAAAGGAGAATTCACTCAAAACAAGATTAACTCGATAATTGAGACGTATAGACATAAGGGTATGAGCAATAAAGACATTGAAGTCATTCTTGCTCACGGTGCCAGAGGCAAAATAAAAGAAGAGCTACGGTCACTATCGACAAGCAAAAGCAAAAATGACTATGCAAATAAAGCTGTGAAACTTTTAATGTCTACTCGCAGTAACTCTATCGGAACCCCCCTGTACACAATAAGCAACCTGCAAAGTTTTAAGGGTTCCGCAATTAGTGGCGGCATAACGGCTATACAGGAGAGCATCGAATTGATAACAAAATCGTTCTACCAAGAACTATTTAAGTTATTCCCAGACCAAGTTGAATATGTTAAAAGTGAATTCTTGAGAACTCACACGCGCAAATTTTTATCTCTCAATTTGCATGAGAACTATGTACTGTTCAAATATTTTTAGTTGTGCTATACGGCATCAATTTACAATCCTAATCAATGTTTCCATAACGTCGATGCCATACAAAACCCTGAATCACACAAAATATCACGAACCCCGCAAAAAGCCTTGACTAACGCCGTCCCGCCCATGGTGGCGCGATGCGGTGGTTGTGAAACACATAGGAGCAGTATGCTATGACACCTGAAAATAACATCAGCACACTAAAAAATGCCGCGATTGCGTCCGTTATCGCTTGTGTTGCAATGGCAGTACTCGCTTCGGCGCAGATATTTCTCTTTTTCAGCATGCTTTCTCTCTCTTTTTGGTTAAAAATCCTGTTAGAGATCCCGATCTGCATTATGACAGTCTGCTTTGCGCGGCATTTCAAAAACAGTCACAAAAAACTTTCGACGGTGACCATGGTCTTTTCAATGTTGACCGTAACCCGAGCTTTCTGGAGTGTGTTGCTTGTTATCTTGATGTTTTTTGCAAGTCCAAGGCTGATGATTTTATATAATGTATTGATTATTCTTATTCACTTCGGGTTAAGCTCCATTTTATGGATAACCGTCGGGATTATAGCGCACAGGCACAAAATGAAACCTGTCGCCGTGTTGAGTTTTATAAACGCCGTGCCGATTTCGATTGTTACTTACTTGCTTTTCAGCATTACGCCCTTTGACATGTCTGAAATAATTTTTACATTGCATGTGCTTTCTTTTTTTGATATTCCGAACATTGCGTTGACGCTGTTCATCTCGGCGATCATAGCGGTAAAAGCCGCTTTGCCGTCGGGGTCAATCAGTACGACGTGAACAATTTCTGCAAAATCTCGCAAAACCTGCAAAAAGCCCTTGACAAACCGTGCCTTGCCGTGGTACAATACCTTACCTGTCGGCGGACGGGTCTATTTATTGTGCCGCAAGTCCGCACGCTCAGGGAGACTTAACACACGGCGAACACTTACCGCCGCAGTCGAAATTTTAAGGAGGAGACCCGAATGCGCGTCAAAATCACACTGCGCTGTAACGATTGCAAACAGCGCAACTACGACACGACGAAGAACAAGAAAAACACCCCGGAAAAACTCGAACTCAACAAATACTGCCGTTTCTGCCGTAAGCACACCGTCCACACGGAGACGAAGTGACCGTGATCCGATTCCATATTATAGGGGGTGCAAAGCATGTCTGACGAATTTGACAAAGACGAATTGACCGACGGCACCGAGACAAAACCGTCGAAATCGCGGCAGCCCAAAGCTCCGCTGACGAAAGCCGAGAAAAAAGCGGCTAAGAAGAAAGATCCGCGCGGCTCGCGGCTCGCTCGGTGGTTCCGTGAGATGAAGAGCGAGCTGAAAAAGGTCGTCTGGCCGACGCCGAAACAGGTGACGAACAACACGCTCGTCGCGCTGGGCGTTATGTTCGTCTCCGCAATCGTGCTGTGGGGTGTCGATACCATCGCAGTGCAGATTTTCCAGGCTATCCGCATGATTGCCGGTAAAACGAGCTGATGGCTGAGCAAGATGTGATGTGGTACGTCGTCCACACGTACTCGGGGTATGAGAACGCCGTCGCGACGACGGTCGTCAAAGCCGCCGAGAACCGCGGGATGATGCGCACGGACGAGAATCCGAACCCGACGAACGAGCTGATTTACGAGGTCAAAATTCCGCTCGAAACAGTGACCGAGATGGTCGACGGCAAGGAAAAAACGTCTGAACGCAAAGTTTTCCCGGGATACGTACTCATAAGAATGACGCTCACCGACGAGTCGTGGCATCTCGTGCGCAACGTGCGCGGTGTGACGGGCTTCGTTGGCAGTCAGAACAAGGCGATACCGCTGACCGAGGACGAGATGCGCGCAATGGGTATCGAGCGCGCGGTAGTCGTCGTCGGGTACGATATCGGTTCCACAGTCAAGATCACGGACGGTCCGTTCGAGGGTTTCCTCGGCACCGTCGACAGCATCGACACCGCAGCCGAGCGCGCGCGTGTCATCGTATCCATGTTCGGGCGCGAGACGCCCGTAGACCTCGATTTCAGGCAAATCGCCGCAGCGTGACGTCAATTGACAATTGGCAATCAGCAATTAACAATTTTGTGAAAAGGCAACTGTTAATTGTTAATTGAAAACTGTTAATTGCCAAGTGGGAGGGGCGCAAGCTCCGACAAACTACCACATTTTTAGGAGGAAAATCCATTGGCAGCAAAAATCACGGGCTATGTAAAGCTCCAAATCCCCGCGGGTAAGGCTACGCCCGCTCCCCCCGTAGGTCCCGCACTCGGACAGGCGGGCATCAACATCGGCGCGTTCACGAAGGACTTCAACGAGCGCACAGCGAAAGACGCGGGTATGATGATCCCCGTCGTCATCACCGTCTACGCCGACCGCACATTCAGTTTTGTCACCAAGACCCCGCCCGTCGCGGATCTTCTCCGCAAGGTATGCAACATCGAAAAAGGTTCGGGCGTACCTCAGCGCGACAAGGTCGCGAACATCTCGTCAGCGGACGTGCGCAAGATCGCCGAGCAGAAGCTCCCCGATACGAACGCGGGTTCGATTGAAGCGTGTATGCGCATGGTCGCGGGTACTGCCCGCAGCATGGGCATCGTCGTCACGGATTAAGGGAGGGTTATATAATGTTCAGAGGTAAGAAGTATCAGGAGAGCGCGAAGCTCATCGAAAAAGCTCAGCAGTACGACGCACCCGAGGCGTTTGACCTCGTGATCAAGGCGGCGAAAGCGAAGTTTGACGAGACCGTCGAACTGCACATAAAGCTCGGTGTAGACTCGCGCCACGCCGACCAGCAGGTGCGCGGCGCAATCGTTCTGCCGCACGGTACGGGTAAGACCCGCCGCGTCCTCGTGTTCTGCAAAGAAGAGCGTATTCAGGAATCTCTCGACGCGGGAGCCGATTTCGCGGGCGGTCAGGATCTCGTAGACCGTATCCAAAAAGAGAATTTCTTCGACTACGACGTCGTCGTCGCGACACCCGATATGATGGGCGTTGTCGGTCGTCTCGGACGTGTGCTCGGACCCAAGGGCTTGATGCCGACACCGAAAGCGGGTACCGTCACGGCGAATATCGCGCAGGCGATCACCGAGATCAAAGCGGGTAAGATCGAGTACCGTCTCGACAAGACGAACATCATCCACTGCCCCATCGGCAAGGTGTCGTTCGGCCCCGAGAAGCTCGCGGACAACTACAACGCCCTGCTCCAAGCGGTAGTGCGCGCGAAACCCGCCGCCGCAAAAGGTCAGTACATCCGTAGCTGCGTCACGGCGAGCACCATGGGTCCCGGCGTGAAGATCAACACGACGAAAGCGGTTTAGGCAATTAACAGTTAACAATTAACAGTTGGGGACGAGGGTTACGGCTATGCCGTGACCCTCGTCTTTTTTTGTTTGTTTTGGTGCGTTCGTAGGGACGGACGACTCTGTCCGTCCTGTTTGGGGTTGTGCTGTCGGAAACTCGGACGGACGGGGTCGTCCGTCCCTACGTCCGCGTCGAAACACATCACGCGTCTCATTGTCACCCTCACGCGCCGCCGCATACACTGCTGTAACTATCTGCGGAGGGCTGACATGAGAAAACTATCGGAACTGCGCGTCGGCGAGGTCGGACGCATACACGCAGTCGGCGGCGACATCGCGGCGCGGCTGCACAAACTTGGATTCCACGGCGGCGCGGAGGTCACGTGCGAGGGGCGCGCGGGTCGCGGCAGCATCGGCGCGTACCGTGTGCGCGGTACCGTCGTCGCACTGCGCCGCAATGACGCCGAAAGCGTGTCGCTGTGGGATTGACAATCGCCCTCGCGGGCAATCCGAATGTGGGAAAATCCACGCTTTTCAACGCTTTGACGGGTCTGCGCCAGCACACGGGCAACTGGGCGGGTAAGACTGTCGAACTCGCCGAGGGTACCGTGCGCGTCGGCACCGAGCGGCACCGTATCATCGACCTCCCCGGTGCGTACTCGCTCGACGCGCACTCGCGCGAGGAGGAGATCGCGCGCGAGTGCGTCGCGTCGGGCGCGTACGACTGCGTGATCACCGTCGCCGACGCGTCGCGCCCCGACCGAGGTATCGCGTTCGCGCTGGAAATTATGCGGCACACGAACCGCGTCGTACTCGCGCTGAACATGTGCGACGACGCATCTCGGCGCGGTGTGACCGTCGATTGCGCCAAACTCTCGGACGCACTCGGTATCCCCGTCGTCCCGATCACCGCGCGCCGGCGGCGCGGACTTGACGCGCTGTTGAACGCCGCGATGCAGGTGTCGGCGCGCGATATTTCGGTTGCGCGGACGGAATACGACCCCGTATTGTACGCCGAGAAGCTCTGCAATGACTGCGTTACATACACCCACGCGTCGAATGCGCGCGACCGCAAACTTGACCGCGTGTTCACGGGCAAACTCGGTTACGCGACGATGTTCGCGCTGCTCGCCGTCGTGCTGTGGATCACGCTCGCGGGCGCGAACGTGCCGAGCGCGCTGTTGTCGTCGCTGTTCTCTCGCGGAAACGCGCTGTTATTGCACGTATTTGACGCGATTCGCGCACCGTGGTGGCTCACGCGCGTGCTTGTGGACGGCGTGTATCTGTCCGTGACGTGGGTCGTCTCGGTGATGCTGCCGCCTATGGCGATTTTCTTCCCGCTGTTCACGCTACTCGAAGATTTCGGGTACCTGCCGCGCGTCGCGTACAACCTCGACCGCGGCTTCGAGCGCGCGGATTCGTGCGGCAAACAGTCGCTGACCATGTGCATGGGGCTCGGCTGCAACGCGTGCGGCGTGATCGGGTGCCGCATCATCGACTCGCCGCGCCGTAAACTCGTCGCGATGCTCACAAACGCGCTCGTGCCGTGCAACGGTCGGTTCCCGCTCATCATCGCGATGATCGCGATGGTCGTACACGCGGCGGGGTTCGCAGGGACAGTACTGCGCGCGGCGCTGCTCGCGGCTGTCGTCGCGTTCGGCGTGGTGCTGACGCTACTGTGCTCAAAACTGCTGACCGCAACGGTTCTGCGTGGCGAATCCACGCCGTTCATACTCGAACTGCCGCCGTACCGCGCGCCGCGCGTCGGCTCGGTGATCGTGCGCTCCATGCTCGACCGAACGCTGTTCGTACTCGGGCGCGCCGTAGCGGTTGCGGCACCGGCGGGTCTGGTCGTGTGGCTGCTCGCGAACGTGTCGCCCGACGGCGTGAGTTTGCTCGCGCGCGCCGCACAATTTCTCGACGCGACGGGGCGATTTTTCGGCATGGACGGCGTGATCCTGCTCGCGTTCGTGATCGGTTTCCCCGCAAATGAGATCGTGATCCCCGCGCTCGTCATGGGCTACACGGCGGGCGGCGCGCTGACCGACACGACGCTCGCGGAACTGCACGCGCTACTCGCAGCACACGGTTGGACGCGCGTCACCGCGATCTGCGTCGCGCTGTTCGCCCTCGCGCACTTCCCGTGTTCAACGACGCTGCTGACGATCAAACACGAGACAGGCAGCGCGAAATGGACGGCACTCGCCGCGATACTGCCGACGATTGTCGGGCTGTCGCTGTGTGCGGCGGTGACGTGGTGCGCGAGACTGCTGGGTTTCGGTTGAGTTTGCGCATAATATGGCACAACACACCGCGTTGAAAACATGTCGGCATCAAATTTTCGGATTCGCGTTTCGTAGGGGCGGGGTCTACCCGCCCTTTTCGCATCACGTAATACAAACACATAAGGGCGGGTTAACCCCGCCCCTACAAAAATGTTCGCGCTCACAACCAATTAATCAACGCGATGTGTCCACGCCTTGCATGTGAAATAGCTTGCATTTGGCGCGTTTTTGGGTTATAGTATAGTCGGTAATGTGATTCTGAATAAAGACTTCTTAAAAAACGGTTAGCCTTTCGGTTTTGCGTGTAGGGGCGATTACCAATCGCCCGTGCGCATTGTCTGGCGTTGCGTTTATTCCGAACGGTGCGCTGGCGATTAATAATCGCCCCTACAACCACTGCTTGTTCGCCTTGCAGTTCCAATCACAATTGTGTTATTACATTCGTCGCGTGAGGTACGCCATTGTACGATTACACCCTAATCCGCTCCCGCCGCAGAACCGCTGAACTGCGCGTGACACACGGTGCGACGCTCGAGGTTCGCGCGCCGTTGCATATGCCGAAACGCGACATCGACGCGTTCGTCGCTTCAAAGGACACATGGATTCGCGCGCACCTCGGCACCGCGTTGGAGCGTACCGCGCAAAAATCCGCGTTCGCGCTCGGCTACGGTGGCGAATTACTGTTACGCGGCAACGCATATCCGATTGTTGCGGTCGAGTGCAAAAAGGCGCATTTCGACGGTGAGCGGTTCTGCTTTCCGCCGAATCTCACGCCCGAGCAACTCAAAACCGCCGCAATCGCGCTATACAAATCGCTCGCGCGCGAACATCTGCCCGCGCTCACCGCGAACTTCGCAACCGTGATGAACGCCGCGCCGACCGCCGTTAAAATCAGCGACGCGCGGGCGCGTTGGGGCAGTTGCTCCTCGCTCGGCAACATCAACCTCTCGTGGCGGCTCATGATGGCGGACGACGGCGTGATCGACTACGTGATCGTCCACGAACTGGCGCACATGCGCGAGATGAACCACTCCGCGTGGTTCTGGGCGGTCGTCGGCGGCGTTCTGCCTGACTATAAGGCGCGGCAAGCGCGGTTGCGGACATTGCAGCGCAAACTCGCCGCAGAGAATTGGGAGTAATATGAATCACCGCATTATCCGCCTCTCCCCCGCCGATTACCGCAAGTGCGCCGACATTTGGGACATGGACAGGCACCCCGCGCAGGCGCAGAAGTGGTACGACGAGATCGTGTCGGGAAACCGCGTCGTGTTCGTGTACACCGAGAATGGCGCGTTTCTCGGTGAGTGCGCGCTCGTGTTCGACACGGGCGACCCCGATTACACGATTGCGGGGCAACGCATCTACCTCTCGCGCATGATCGTGGCGCGCGAACACCGCAACCGCGGTATCGGCGGGATTCTGCTCGATTACGCGCTCGATCAGGCGCGGATTTCGGGGTTTATCGAGGTGTCGCTCGGCGTGGACAAGGTGAACGCCGCCGCGCATCGACTGTACGCGAAAAATGGGTTCGACACCGTGATCTTCGACGGTGCGGACGAACAGGGCGAGTACGTGAAAATGCTGAAACGCCTATGAAAGATGAGATGTACGTCTACATACTGCGGTGCCGCGACGGTACGCTCTACACGGGCTGGACGAACGACCTCCCCCGCCGCCTCGACACGCACAACGCGGGTCGAGGCGCAAAATACACACGCGGGCGACTGCCCGTGACGCTCGTGTACTCCGAGACGGTGGCGGATCGCGGCGCGGCGTTGCGTCGAGAGATTGAGATCAAGCGCATGACGCGCGGCGAGAAACTGGCGTTGATACGCGAATCGGGAGGTGCGCCGAAATGACCGTCACATGGCTCGGCAATGCGTCCGTCGTGCTCGAATCGGGCGGTCAGCGTCTGTACTTCGACCCGTTCTTCCCGCTCGGCACCGCAGAGGACGTGTTCATCACGCACGGACACTACGACCACCTGTACTACGTGCCGCAAATGCGCGGGTGCCGTGTGCGCTGCACGAAAACGCCCGCCGAACGCGTAGACGGCGCAACGGTTATCCGTGTAGGCGACGTTGAGCGCGTCGGCGCGTTCGAGGTGCGTGTTCTCAGAGGACGGCACACGCGTTTCGGTGCGCGCCTGATACTCAGCACCGCGCTCCGCGTGCTGAAAACCCCGAGTAAGGTGCCGTTTTTCGCGAAAGTCATACGCGAATTCCCCGAGAACGACGAGACGGTGATGTTCGATGTGCGGGCGGAGGACAAGCGTGTCGTCGTAATGGGCAGTCTCGCGCTCGACGCGGACACGGTATACGAGACAGGTGCGGACTGCCTGATCCTCCCCTATCAGGGTTACAGCGACAACCTCGCCGCCGCCCTGCCCATCGTGCGCCGTCTCGCGCCGAAGATGGTCATACTCGACCACTTCGACGACGCGTTCCCGCCCGTGTCGCAAGAGATTGACGTTGAACCGTTTTTGAGCGCGGTGGAGTGCGCGGTGAAGCCCGTGATGGGTGTTGCGATTACTATATAAATCACACGAGAAAAGGTGGATAAATCATGAGCAAAAAAGTCTTTATTTCGTACTCAATAGACTCCGAGGAACATGTGGCGAAAGTCTCCGCACTCGTCAAGCGGCTGCGCGGCGACGGACTGGACGTGACGTATTACGAGGAATTAGAGGGCGGTGAACGAATCAATCATTTCATGGAGACACACATACGGATTAGCGACTATGTTCTGTTTGTCTGCACCCCGAACTACAAGCTGAAAGCAGATGGGCGCATCGGCGGCGTTGGCACTGAGACAAATATTATCACAAGCTCAATTTTCGATTCAGCGGATGAAAAAAAGTTTAAGCCAATTCTATTTGATGGCGAATGGAATGACGCGTTGCCCACTTGGGCGGTGGACAAGCGCGGATATAATTTATCCAAAATTGACGTTTTTGAACAAGAGTATGCGCGACTTATCAAAGATGTCAAAAGATATATTTCGGGAGAACCTATCGCAACTGCAATCCCTCACTCACCTAAAACGGAATTCAGAACCGTTACTTATTACGACGGTACATATACGGGCGATATTGTTGACGACAAACGTCACGGCAAAGGCAAAATCATGTGGTCAAATGGCGATTGGTATGATGGTGACTGGTTAAACGACAATCGTACAGGTAAGGGTAAACACAATGGCACAAATCGTGACGGCTTAGGTTACGTCTACATCGGAGACTTTGTTGTCGGCAAATGGAACGGTAAAGGCAAAGTGACATGGGCTGATGGCTCGTGGTATGACGGCGACTGGATAAATGGCAAGCGCACTGGCAAGGGTGAATACCATGGCACAACCAGCGATGGAGAAAGTTACATGTACTTAGGCAACTATGCTGACAACAAAAGGCATGGCAAAGGTAAAATTACATGGGCAGACGGTGAATGGTACTATGGCGACTGGGTAAAAGGCAAGCGCACCGGCAAGGGTGAGTATCACTTTGCTGACCGCAGTGTATATGTCGGCGAATTTGAAAACAGTAACCGTCACGGCGTTGGTAAGCACACTTTCTTCGACGGGCGGGTGCTTGAAGGCGAATGGATCAACGGTAATTTCTTCGGTAACGAAGGTTAATCTCTGCCATCACACAAAATAAAAATATATTTTATAAGGAGACTATCATGCCGAACGCACACAGCACGCACACCTATACGAACGTACTCGCCGAGTTCGGGTACAGCGATACCGACATCGCCGCGAAGATTTCGCGCACGTTCCACGAGATTTTCTTCGGCGAACACCGTTTCTATTTTGAGGTCGACGACGGCGATTTTCACGGCGGCTACATGGTCGACACGGGCAACGACGACGTGCGCACCGAGGGTCAGAGCTACGGACTGATGATCGCGGTGCAGCTCGATCATCGCGAGATTTTCGACCGCATATGGGATTGGACAATGCGCTACATGCACGTGGACAGCGGCGAGAACGCGGGCTATTTCGCGTGGTCGTGCAAACTCGACGGCACGCGCAACGCCGACGGTCCCGCGCCCGACGGCGAGGAGTATTTCGCTATGGCGTTGCTGTTCGCCGAACGCCGCTGGGCGCACAAGCCTTACGGCGACGCGGCGCGCGATATTTTGCGCGAGATGGTTCACAAGGAACACGAGCCGATGTTCGACCCCGCGACGAAGATAATTCGTTTCGTGCCGAACGCGCCGTTCACCGATCCGTCGTACCACCTGCCGCACTACTACGAGCTGTTCGCGGAGTACGGCAACGCTGAGGACGCGGACTTTTTCCGCGACGCGGCGCGTCTGTCGCGCGAGTTTCTGCAAAAAGCGTGCAACCCCGACACGGGGCTGAACCCGAATCAGTCGCAGTACGACGGCTCGCCGACCGAGTGGAACGGCAACCGCAGTCACTTCTACTCGGACGCGTACCGCACCGCGCTGAATATCGCGCTGGACTGGGAGTGGTTCGCCGCCGACCCGTGGCAGCAGTCGCAAGCGTCCGCGATTCAGCGGTTTTTCGAGGATGAGCATCAGTTTGACTACGTACACACAATTGAGGGCGTGGTCGTAACGCCGATGTTCCGCGAACCCGACGCGTCGGAGACGGGCATGTTGCACCCGCTCGCGCTCAAAGCGACGACCGCCGCCGCGTCACTCGCGTCCGACGGCGAATTGCGCAAACTGTACACGCGGCGATTCTGGGCGTTGGAGCCGCGCGCGGACAGGCGGCGGTACTATGACAATCTGCTGTACCTGTTCTCGCTGCTCGCGCTGAGCGGGCAGTATCGGATTTGGTAATATCGTTCGTGAAAGGAGCCGCAGCATGAAAAACGTCATCATTATCAGCGGCAGTCCGCGCGTCGGCGGAAACTCCGACGCGGCAACGGAATTCGCCGTGCGCGAACTCAAACGGCGCGGCGCAAACGTCGAGGTGTTCCGCGTGCGCGACGAGACTATCGCGCCGTGTATCGGCTGTGACGCGTGTATGGGCGAGCGCGAGGTGTGCGTTCACCGCGACAGCGCGGCGGAGCTGATCGAGCGCGTGTTCCGCGCGGACGCGGTGTTGCTCTGCGCGCCGCTGTACTTCATGGGCGTACCGGGCGCGGTCAAGGTGCTGTTCGACCGTTTTTACGTGCATTACAACTTCCCGAAAGGACTGAAAACACCGTCGCCGCAACGCAAATCGGGCGTGGTGTTCTGCTACGGCGGATCACCCGACGACGTGCTGCACCGCGCGTCGGAGTACGTCGCGTACTGCTTCCGCGACCTCGGCTACGGCTCGTTCGACGCGGCGTACTGCCCGATGTGCAAGGATAAATCGACGTTTTCGCAGACCGATGAGTACCAAAACCGCGTCGCCGCGCTCTCCGACTGGCTCGTGTCCGACGAGACGCGTAACCGCTCGGGCGTGAGCTTCGGCATTGAGCGCGACCGTTTCGCCGACGGCGCGGAACCGCCCGAGGTCACGGCAGCGCGTCAGGCGCAGGCGCAATCGTGATCGCAATTTGCGGTTTTAATGCGTTTTTAACCGCGGCAACCTGACAAATTAAGGCGTTGCGGGTTACAATACTGTTGCGATAAACTACTTTGGAGGTCGGTATGGAGCTTTACGACACCATTTTCACGCGCCGCTCGGTGCGGAAGTACGACATGACTCCGCTCGACGGCGCGGCACTCGCGGAGATCCGCGCGTTCCTCGACACAACTACGCAACTCACGGGGCAAAACGCGCGGTTTGAGATTGTCGGCGCGGACAGGATAAAGAACGCCGCCGCGCCGCACTACATTCTCGCGTACTGCGCGGCAAACGACAGCGCGTACGCCAACGTCGGCTATGTGCTGCAAAACGCCGATCTGCACCTGCAAAGTCTCGGTTTCGGCAGTCTGTGGCTGGGTTCCGCGAAACCGAGTGAGCCGGAAGCGGACTACTGCATCATGCTGGCGTTCGGCAAGACCGACGTGCCGCCGCGCCGCGATTTGCGGGATTTCAAACGTCTCCCGATCGGCGATATCAGCAACGCCGACGACGCAATCGCGCAAGCCGCGCGTCTCGCGCCGTCCGCGATGAACTCTCAGCCGTGGTTTTTCGATTTCTCGGACGGCAACGTCTCGGTAAACTACGCGGGACGCGGTGTGTCAAAACTGCTGCTCAGGAAAAAGCTCAGCAAGATCGACCTCGGTATCGCAACGCGCCACGTCGAGGTCGCGCTACTGCACGAGGGCAGGACGGTGCTCGCGGTCACGCCGAAAACGGACGGGCGCGATTTCGCGGTCGAGGTCACGTATCAATGAACATCGCCGTGCTCCACGGCAGCCCGCGCCGCGGCAACACGTATAGGGCGACGCGGATATTCATGGACGAGTTGACGCGGAAAACCCTGCGGTATCGGGTGTAGGGGCGATTATCAATCGCCCGCGCACCATGAGCAAGTCGCATGTGAGATTCTTCGCTTCGCTCAGAATGACAGAATAGATGCTCTGAATGGCAGTATAGATGCTCTGACTGGACAATATGGATGCTCTGAATGACAGTTATAGATGCCTTGAATGACGGGGAAATACGAGGGGCGATGAGGACATCGTCCCCTACGAGGACGTGAGCCGCACGAGACATACAGAATGGTGACCAACATGCCTGACCGCGTAATTTTCCATTGCGATTGCAACAGTTTCTTCGCATCCGTTGAGGAGACGTTCAATCCGCAGTACAAAGCCGTACCGATGGCGGTCGCGGGTGATCCCGCGTCGCGCCACGGTATCATTCTCGCGAAGAACGAGCTTGCGAAAAAATTTAACATCAAGACCGCCGAGACCGTACATTCCGCGCTCCAAAAATGCCCGAATCTCACGCTCTGCCCTCCGCGGCGCGGCGCGTACTCCGATTTCTGCGAGCGCGTGAACGCGATCTACGCCGAGTACACCGACCGCGTGGAGCGGTTCGGCATCGACGAGAGCTATCTCGATATGACGATGTTCGCGGGTGCCGAACGTGAGTTTGCGGACGAGTTGCGCGCGCGTGTCGCGGCGGATATCGGTATCACGATCTCCGTCGGCGTGTCATGGAACAAGTGCTTCGCAAAACTCGGCTCGGACTACAAAAAGCCTGACGCCACAACGGTTATCACACGCGAGAACTACCGCGACATCGTGTGGAACCTGCCCGTCTCCGACCTGTTCATGGTCGGACGCAACACCGCAGACGCTCTGCGCAAGATCAACGTCCGCACCATCGGCGATCTCGCGCGTGTCGACGAACACACGCTTGCGACGATGTTCGGCAAGCTCGGCGAATCGCTGCACCGCAACGCGAACGGGTTCGACGACGACACCGTCGCTACGATCGGCACGAGTGAACCTCCGAAGTCCGTCGGCAACGGCAGGACATTTCGGCGCGATCTCGTGACGATTGACGATATCCACGCAGGTGTGAACGCGCTCGCGGACTCTGTCGCGACGCGTCTGCGCGCTGTCGAACGTAAATGCTCGACGGTTCAGGTGACGATCAAGGACGCGTCTCTCAGGTCGATTCAGCGGCAGAAAAGCGTTGCGGTGCCGACGTTTGTCGCGACGGACATCGCGCGCACGGCGGTTGAGATCATCGAAGCGGTGTGGAACATCGGCAAGCCCATTCGTATGCTCACCGTCACGGCGCAGAACCTCGTCGCGTCGGATCAGGCGGTCGAGCAACTGTCGCTGTTCGGCGGTGACAACACGGTACAACAGCGCAAAAAGGAGGATTTGGAACATGCGGTGGACAAGATTCGCGGCAAGTACGGCGACGGCAGCGTATGGCGCGGCGCGGGAGACGAGGTGATCGAGTGAACGGATACGAAAAAACGTACGAGACCATGCGGCGGCGGCTCGCCGACTGCGATTTTGCCGCAGTTGCGCCGCAATTGGGGCTTGCCGCACCCGAAAACGGTGTGCTGCACATCGACTTTCTCGGGCGGCGGTGGAGCGTTGACGCATCAGGCGTTAATCAAGAGGGCGGCGGCGCGGCGCACGTCAACGGCAAGACCGTGATCGTCTACTACCTCACGCACGGCGGGAGCGGCTTCCCGCGCTATGATTTTCAGTCTCTGCGCGCATTCGCGTTCGGACTGTTCGACGGTTCGCGCGGGGTCACGGCGGCGGAGCGGAGTGCAATCACCGAATACGCACCGTTCGTCGACATTGCGAAGCGGCTCGGAGCCGAATTTGTGCGCGAGACGGCGAGCGGCAGTCACACGTGGATGCTGTACGCGTTCCCGAAAGTGCCTGTACTGCTGACGTTCATCGAGGACGATGACGAGTTCCCCGCTGAACTGCAATTGAAATTCGACGTCACCGCAACGGATTTCCTGCCGTTCGAGACGCTCGCGGTACTGAACGGACTGATAACGGCAGAGTTTTCTGCGGGGTGGGGTTAAGTAAACAAAGACGCAAAGGCAAAATTTTTCGATACTGTTGACACGTTATCTGCGATATGGTAGACTAATTCAAATGCTTTGCAAACGCGCATGTATACGGGGTGCAATATGTCAAGAAAAATTAAAGATTTTTTTATAACAACAATCCAACAAATGAAAAACGGAGAAGCAAAAGGGTGGCGTAAAACTCTGATCGGTTTTGTTTTGTTAGCCTGTGCTGTACTCGCACTGGTTTTACCATTAAAATCCTGTTCTAATAACTCGCCCGACATCAACATCTCCAATGACTTGAAACAGTATAATACGTATGATTCGAGGCAATACAATACGTATTACCTGCCAGCGGCAACCCCCACAATCCCACTCGTCTTGAACCCCTCAAACAACTACTTAATTGCCATGGATCACTACGATCGGCTGGACTTCCTTTCTGCCTATAACACAATGCAAATCGCAATCGATGAACTTAAAAACGACAGCATCGCGTCAGAGCTTGACATCGCAAAATACTGTGTCGCTCTGGGCATTATTTTGAATCGTCTCGACAAACCCGACGAGGGGCAAACGGCATTCACCGAAGCTATCACGTGGTACAAGATAAGCAATGCCGACGAGAAAGACTACGCATTTCTATATACATATCGCGGAATTTCATATTTTGAGAATGGTAAACCAGATTTGGCGTTTGACGACCTGTGCAAAGCGGAGGTCATTTTGAAAACTCAGGAGAACACTTATGAAACGCGCTCGGAGCTTGCACACGTCTATATGACGCTCGGGAATTATCACTGGAAATTCCGTGGCGATGACCAGATGTCGCTAATGTTCTATATTAATGCAATAAAACTCTTTTCTGCGGACGGGCGGGTTGAAGCCTTTGGTGCGTTATATGCAGACTATAATGCACTTTTAGTGGCAGACACTGAATACGGTCAGTTCATACTTGCTGATTACTTTGATGTTAGAGCCGACCTGAACTCAGAAGAGAGAGAGCATCTCGCTTGGGTATTCGCAAATACCGCCAACCCACTTATGGAAATGGGCTTTTTCATTAACGCAAATGAACTTCTGCTCAAAGCGGAGGAACTTTTCAAAACTCTACCGATAACAGCCCAATATGGGTTGAATTTTGTGTATTTTTCGCTTTCAAATGTCGTGTTATCATTAAATATGTACGTGTATGGTTATGCGCCCGAGAATGTGATTTTGGAGTCAATTGAAAATTTGGAAAAAGCACTTGTGATATTTGATATGTTGGGCATCAGCGAAAATTCCGATATTGCGATAGTATACAGTAACTTATCCGCTCTTTGCAACCTGTCAGAAACTCGTTCACGAGATGAAGCGTTGCAATACGGCATTGCGGCATACAAGATATATGAATCAATTTACGGAACGACGGACAATGCAACCGTCTCTTTGAAAGAACAGTTAATCGAAAATTTCGGTTCGTCTTTTCTCGATAACGCGAATTGAATACCCCCTTCCAACCACCCGTGCGCATGGCTCGCATTATCGCTACCGCGATTCGCAATCAGCTTGACGCGCAATCGGTAATATTCAACCGCGCTCCCCTCACCGCTCCCCTCGCTGAATTGAAACATTAATTGTCACAAACCTTTGCGCAGATGGCGACGACAAGCCTCACGCGGCAAGCGGGGTTTTACCGCCGAGGATTTTGCGTGGGTAGTTGTTCATCCAGTTTTGCACGGCAGCGATTCTTCGCGTTGATACTTTTGAGAAATCAGTGCCTTTCGGGAAGAATCTTCGTATAATTCCGTTGCTGTTCTCGTTTGTGCCGCGCTCCCAACTGCTGTATGGGTGGGCGTAGTAAACGCTGCAACCAAAGGCTTTTTCGAGTTCTTCAAAG
>JAISJJ010000029.1 GCA_031261585.1 Oscillospiraceae bacterium | reverse complement strand
GCCGCGCTCCCAGCTGCTGTATGGGTGGGCGTAGAATACATTGCAACCAAAGGCTTTTTCGAGTTCTTCAAAGTTCAAAAACTCGCTGCCGTTGTCGAAGGTGACCGACTTAAAGCAGGGAACCGTCGCGCGGCGGTTCCCTGCTTTAAGTCGCAGAACCGCTGCAATTACTGACGTTTGTGTCTTGTCAGGCAATTTGACGATGATTTCCTCTTTCGTTTTTCTGTCTGTCAGTGTAAACAGAGCCGACTTGGTTCCCTTTTTGCCGACAATCAAGTCGCCCTCCCAATGTCCCGCCTCAGAACGGTCGTTCGCCGCCGTCGGCCGCTCATCTATGCTCTTGCCCTTGGTGTGAAAGCCTTGGCGCGGCGCGGTTTTCTCCTGCCGCCAACCGTCTTTCCGCAACAAATCCTTTCGCGTTACGGCAAGGTCGCCTCGGTCAATAGAATTATACACCGTTTTTACGGACACTTCAACCGCAAAGCCCTCTTCTTTCGCTTTCTCCAACGCGGCATACGGCGAGCATTTTTCTTCTTTTATCGCTTTCTCTATGCGTTCTCGAAGTTTCGACGCGTCGTTCAGCTTCGGATATGGACCCTTGTTTCGAGCTTTCTCCGCGTGTTTGCGCTCCCCATAGTCCGCAAAATACACAAGTTTTCGCGTAAGCTCGCTTTCAAGCTGTTCACACATCCCTCGCTCTATCTCGCGCGTCAGCGTCCGCCCACTACACCCGATTATCCTTGCTATTTCAGCGTGTTCGACTCTCGCCCTGAGCAGCTTCTCTATTGTGATGCGGTCATCGCGCAGTATGTGCTTGTATTCCTTTCGCCGTTGTGTTATTATGCTCTTCTCCATTGGGCGTTCCTCCTGTTGATGTTTGTCTTGCAACTACATCTTAACAAAAGTTCGCCCTTTGGACAATTATTTTTTCAATTAAACCTCACCGCTCCCCTCGCAAACTTTTGATTGACATTTCGCAAAAATATGTTATGATGTGCATTACAATTATTTTATAGGAGGGCATTTTATTGCAAAACGCTCTCATACGCCTTGCCGATTGCGCAATGGCGTTTGACGGTGACGTTGTTTTAGACAACATTAATCTCGAAATCCGTGATAAAGAATTCCTCACGCTGCTCGGACCCTCCGGGTGCGGAAAGACTACGACGCTGAACATCATCGGCGGCTTCAAGAAGCCGACGCGCGGCGACGTGTTTTTCGACGGCGTGAGGATTAATGATGTTCCGCCGCATAAACGTCATGTCAACACCGTGTTCCAGAAATACGCGCTGTTCACGCACCTGAACGTCTACGAAAACGTCGCGTTCGGTCTGCGGCTCGTCAAGCCCAAGCTGAGCGAAGCCGAGATTGAGCGGCGTGTCACCGAGATGCTCGATGTCGTGTCACTGCACGGTTTTGAGCGGCGCGATTCGTCCAGTCTGTCGGGCGGTCAGCAGCAGCGTGTCGCGATTGCGCGCGCGCTCGTACTGAAACCGCGCGTGCTGCTGCTCGACGAACCGCTCGGCGCGCTCGATTTGCGTCTGCGCAAGGACATGCAGAACGAGCTGAAACGCATACAGCAGGCGATGGACATCACGTTCATCTACGTCACGCACGATCAGGAGGAAGCTCTCGCGATGAGCGACACGATCGTCGTGATGGACGGCGGCGCAATCCAACAGGTCGGGTCGCCCGAGGACATCTACAACGAGCCGCAGAACGCGTTCGTCGCCGATTTCGTCGGTGAGTCGAACATCGTGGACGGCACTATGCCGCAGGACGGTGTCGTCGAGTTCTTCGGACGCAAATTCAAGTGTCTCGACGGCGGTTTCGCCCCGAATGAACCCGTCGACGTCGTGATTCGCCCCGAGGACGTGGACATCGTGCCGCCCGGTGCGGGTGTGCTGATCGGCACCGTGACGAATATCACGTTCAAGGGCGTGCATTACGACATCATCGTCGATTTCCACGGCTTCAAGTGGCTGATTCAGACGACCGACCTGTCGCCGCTCGGCGCGAAAATCGGCATAAAGCTCGACCCCGACTGTATTCACGTGATGAAAAAGTCCAAGTATTCAGGCATGTTCGGCGATTACAGCTCGTACTCCGCCGAATACGACGACATCTCCGACGTGTCGGTCGGCATCGACGAGGACACCGACTATGCAGAATAACCGCGCCGCGTCCAAATTCCGCACCGCGCTGTCGAAACCGAGCGCGCTGAGCGCGCCGTACGTCGGGTGGCTCGCGGTATTCGTCGTCGCGCCGATACTGCTCGTCGTGGTCTACGCGTTCTCGAAAGTGCCGTCTCCCGTCTACTACCTGACGCGTGAAACAGGTATAGTTGAAACCGTCACCCGTGAGACCGTCAACGCAGAGTTACAGGCAGACGATTCTTTGATAATCACCGTCACAACCGAGGACGGTATCGCGTATCCTGAATCTCCTGAAAATGCCATCTCCCTGCTTTCGCAGGACAACACCGTTCTTGTAGTCTCCCGAGCTGACGCAACGGTTGTGATGACCGTCAGATTTGAGGGCGGCGGGTTCACGTTTGACAACTTCGGCGGCGTGTGGAAAAGCGCGCCTGTGTTCCTGCGCTCGTTCTGGCTGGCGTTCATATCGACGGTGATCTGTCTCGTGCTCGGCTATCCGCTCGCGTACATTCTCGCGCGGGAGACGCGCGGGATTCAGCGCGCCATGAACATGCTGATCATGCTGCCGATGTGGATGAACTTCCTCCTGCGCACGTACGCGTGGATGTCGATTCTCGAAAACACGGGGCTTCTGAATCGTTTCCTCAGCATATTCGGCATAGCTCCGCTGCACATCATCAACACGCAGACCGCCGTCGTCATCGGCATGGTGTACAACTTCCTGCCGTTCATGGTGCTGCCGCTGTACTCCGTGATCGTGAAGATCGACCGCCACGTTATCGAGGCGGCGCAGGACCTCGGCGCGGGCGCGGGTCAGGTGTTCCGCCGCGTGATATTCCCGCTGAGTTTGCCGGGCGTACTGTCGGGGGTGACGATGGTGTTCGTACCCGCCGTGTCCACGTTCGCGATATCAAAACTGCTCGGCGGCGGCATGTCGAACCTGCTCGGCGACCTGATTGAGCGCAACTTCCGCGGCAACGCGTACAATCTCGAACTCGGCTCGGCAATCGCGCTCGTGATGATGGTCGTCGTCATGGTGTTCATGTACTTCGTCAACCGCTTCGGAGACGGCACGGAAGGCGCGGTGATGATGTGATTATTACAGCGGTTAGAGGTGAGATGTCAGAGGTTAGAAACGGAGGTGGGTGCGGTGATGAGTAGGAAATCGCGCTTTTTCGGGCGGGCTTATACCGCGCTGATACTGCTGTTTTTGTACGCGCCCATATTCGTGCTGATCGTGTTCTCGTTCAACGCGTCCAAATCGCGCACCGTGTGGGTGGGGTTCACGTTCGACTGGTACCGCGAACTGTTCCACGACGCGAGTATCCTCGGCTCGTTTTACACGACGCTCATCGTGTCCGTCATAGCAGCCGCCGTCGCGACCGTCGTCGGCACAATCTCCGCCGTCGGGCTGCACAGCATGAAACGCCGCCCGCGCAACGCGCTGCTGTTCATAAACAATATCCCGCTCGTGAACGCGGACATCATCACGGGCGTCGCGATGTGCCTGTTGTTCGTGTCTCTCGGCAGGGTTCTCAGGTTTGAACTCGGCTTCGGCACGTTGCTGATCGCGCACATCACGTTCAATATCCCGTACGTGATCCTGTCCGTCATGCCGAAATTGCGCCAACTCGACGTGAATCTCGTCTCGGCGGCGCGCGACCTCGGTTGTACGTGGTTCGGCGCGCTCAGGCGCGTGATACTGCCCGAGATTCGTCCCGGCGTCATCAACGGCGCGATGATCGCGTTCACCATGTCTATCGACGACTTCGTGATCAGCTATTTCACGGCGGGTTCGAGCGCGCAGACGCTGTCGATGACGATCTACTCCATGACGCGCAAACGCATCTCACCCGAGATCAACGCGCTGTCGACGCTGTTGTTCGTCGTCGTTCTCGGTCTGCTGCTCGCGGTCAATATCCGCTCCTCGCGGCAGGACGAACGCGAGAAGATCAAGCACAAAACGTAGAATATCCGTAAATCGGCAGAATGATAATTTTGGAGGCAAAAAATGAAAAAAACAATCCGTACCGTCGCAACCGCGCTCACACTCGCGCTGTTGCTCGCCGTCACCGCGGGTCTCACCGCGGGCTGTTCGGCAAAAGAGGTCGTCCAAGTGTTCAACTGGGGCGAGTACATCGACGAGAGTATTTTTGCGGACTTCAAGGCTCAGACGGGCATCACCGTGAAATACTCCACGTTCGAGACGAACGAGGACCTGTACGCGAAGCTCAAAGCGGGCGGCGCGAGCTACGACGTGATTATCCCGTCGGACTACATGGTCGCGCGCATGATTGAGGAGGGTATGCTCGAAAAAATCGACTTCGCGAACGTCCCGAACGCGAGCCTGATCTCCGAGCGTTACCAGAAGCCCTACTACGACCCGACGGGCGAGTACTCCGCCGCGTACATGTGGGGTACCGTCGGTCTGATCTACAACCCCGAGCTTGTCAGCGGCGAGGTCACGAGCTGGGGTACGATGTTCGACCCCGCGTACTCGGGTCAGATTCTGATGTTCGACAACTCGCGCGACGCGTTCGGTATCGCGCTGAAATATCTCGGCTACTCGTTGAACACGACGGATAAGACACAGCTCGCCGAAGCACTCGAATTGCTGAAAACGCAGAAGTCCATTCTGCAAGGCTACGTCATGGACACGATTTTCGACAAGATGGAGGGCGGCGAGGCGGCAATCGGCGCGTACTACGCGGGCGACTATCTGTCGATGCTCGAAAACAATGAGAACCTGCGTTTCGTACTGCCGAGCGAGGGCGCGAACATCTTCTCCGACGCGCTGTGCATACCGAAAGGCGCGAAAAACAAGGCTAACGGCGAGGCGTTCATCAACTTCGTGACCTCGACCGAGATCGCACTGCGCAACATGGACGTCACAGGCTACGTCAGCGGCAACCAAGAAGCCGCCGACGAGTTCGCCGCCGACCTCGACGACGAGACGTTCGACATTATGTTCCCGAACGACGAGATTCTCGCGCGCTGCGAGCCGTTCTACAATCTCCCCGCCGATATCCGCAATCTCTACGACGACATGTGGAACGAACTGCTCGGGTGACGCACAATTAACAGTTAACAGTTAACAATTAACAGTTGGGACGGGGGTTGCGGTTTTGCCGTAACCCCCGTCTTGTCCTCGTAAATTGTTAATTGTACACTGTCAATTGTAATTGTCCGTCATATACTGCATTGCGCGGGTTCGCCCGCAATAATATCATTCGGAGTGATAACAATGCAGGATTTAGAATATCTCGGCGGAACCCCCTCAAATCCGCCTTCAAATAACAACGAGCCGGACGGCGTTTACGCCTGCCCCGCTCTCGGTACACATTACGCACTCGTCGGCGTACCCGTGACCGTCAAACCGTTCGCGTACGTCGGGCGCATCAGCGTCGAGTGCTCGGATCAACCGTTCATGGAGCAGACCAACCAGATTCGCGGCAAAGTCGGCGCGAGCTGCCACTTCACAATCGCGCAGATGCTGCGTATCGATATCCCCGTCGACTTCGGCGCGAGTGTCCGCGTCGGCGAGACGTTCGTCGAGTGCGACCGCTTCGGTGTCGAGTCCAACAACGAGGGCGGCGGCAGACCGAATCCGCACCCGCACGCCCTCCCGACACCCGTCAGCCAAAGCCCATCAGAGTACCCTCCCTCGTTCTAAACGCGAAAACGAAAAAAGACAGGCGGCGTTTTGCCGTCTGTCTCGTTTCGTCCGCAAATAGTGAGAGACCTCGCTGTGCGCGGCGAATTGCATTTCAAAAAACTTTCATAACACAACGCAACCTTTTGGTCGGTTGCGTTGTGTTATGTGTGAAGGGGGTGGCGAGTAATTGTCAAACAACGCGCGGCGGCCGGACGCGGAGATTGACACGGTGCTTACGAAATACTCAGACATGGTTTTCAAGATAGCGTATCTGCGCACACAGAACAGATCGGACGCGGAGGACGTATTTCAGGACGTGTTCGTCAGCTACATGCAATGCGGAACCGACTTCTCCGACGAGGAACACCGCCGTGCGTGGCTCATACGCGTGACGGTGAATACCTGCAAAAACCTGTGGAAATCGGCATGGAGACGACACCGCGCGGAACTGAACGACGACCTCGAAGCCGAACCCATAAAGACAGGCGAGCTATACGAGTTGGTCGCGGCACTGCCCGCGAAATATCGCACAGCCGTCCATCTGCACTATTACGAGGACATGAAAATCGACGACATCGCAAGCGCGCTCGGGGTCAAAGCAAACACCGTGAAATCTTGGTTACACAGGGCAAGACTGATGTTAAAAGGAAAATTGGAGGACTGAATCTATGTTCAACGAAAAATACACGCGGGACAGTGCGCGCATCACGCCGAGCGAGCGGCTTTTGCGGCGCACACGCATCAAAATGTACGCGACGGACGAGCCGCTCCCCGCGCGCCGCTCCACGGCGACACGCAAACGCGCCGCCGTCACCGCTATGTGCGCCGCGCTCGTCGCGCTCGTAATCGTCGGCACGAATCTGCCGAACTCCGTCGCGAACTCGTTCACGCTGACGGTGTATGCGGCGTCCGCAAACCCCGACGGCACAAGCTCCAAACAGGCGTTGACCGCCGACGAGCACGGCGTGGTCAACCTCAACACGTCGCTGTACAGCAATCCGACGCAAAACGAAAACAGCGGATGGATGGTTGCCATTTCGATCCATGACGTCGCGATTGACGTGAGCGGCACAAACATCAAAAGCGTAAAATACACCGCAAGCGCGGGCGGGTTTGTCGAAGTGTCCGAGAGCAAGACCGTAGGCGTTGACCACGAGCTCACCTTTTGGACAGACTCTGGCGAATACCTTTTGGACTACTCCACCGCCGCGCAGGGTACGGTCGTAAATTGGTTTTACCAAAGCGAACCTTTCACAGGAGAAATGCCGACGTGGACACCGCACGACGACGTGACAATCTCAGCGACCGTCACCTATAACGACGGAACGACGGAGGTAAAAACGGTCACGCTGACATTCTGAGCCGTTGAAAAAAGCCTGCGGATGTAAAAATCCGCAGGCTTTTTTCGTTTGCGCCGTCCTCGCTGCCGCTGTACGACGCTGCGAATTTTATTTATCGGACATGTATGCGTCTCCATGTTTTATTTTTGATATTCTACCGCACCCACGGCTACCGCATTTACTTTTCCACTCGTCATTGCGAGCCGCGCGAAGCAATCCAGAACCCCGTTTTTTACGTCCAACCCTCGCAAAACGCGAAGTTGGACGAGGTTGCGGGGGACTGGATTGCTTCGTGCGCTCGCAATGACGGGAGTTGGAACGCGGGAAAAAAGTAAATGCGTTATCCGTGTTCCCTCACATCGCCGCCATTGACAACGCCCGTTTTTCGTGGTAAAATCTGTGCATATAATTTCAGGAGAGAAAATTTATGCGTTATCACAGCACACGTGACAATTCAGTTGACCTGTCAGGCGCGGAGGCGATACTCATGGGGCTGTCCCGCGACGGCGGTCTGCTCGTACCCGAAAAATTCCCGCGTCTCGGCAGCGCGGATTTGAAACTGCTCGTCGGCATGACGTACCCGCAGCGCGCGGCGTCGATCATGGAGCTGTTCCTGCCCGAGTTCACGCGGGACGAGCTGTACGCCATGACCAAGGCGGCATACGGC
>JAISJJ010000028.1 GCA_031261585.1 Oscillospiraceae bacterium | reverse complement strand
CACCCGAAGTGTCGGATAAAGTTGTGATTTGCAAACCACACGTAGGGGACGCCGCCCTCGGCGTCCCGCATTTACTATATCACTCGTCATTGCGAGCCGCGCGAAGCAATCCAGAACTCCGCAACCTCGTCTAATCTCGCGTTTTACGAGGGTTTGGACGGGGGAAACGGAGGACTGGATTGCTTCGTGCGCTCGCAATGACGGGAGTTGGAACGCGGAAAAAGTAAATGCGGCGTCCCCTACGGTTGCGCGAGATGAATAATCAGCGCAAAACGCTCGGTATTACCGAGCGTTTTGTGTAAATTACGCGCCTATTTCTTTTTCCGTCTCATCAACCCAACGGCAATTCCGACTGCACCGACGACGACCACCGCGCCGATACCGATGTAGAGCCATGGGGCTTTCGCGGGGGTTTTCGCGGGAACATCGTCCGACGGTGTCGGCGACGGCTCAGGTGTCGGCTCGGGCGCGGTCGCGTTGAGCGCGGCGTGGTAGTACCACCCATCGTCCGCGCCGCTGCCGCCCGTAATCGCGGAGAACCCGCCGTAGTAGTAGTCGTACGGTGTCGCGCCGTTCGACACAGCGTACAGGAACGGATTGTCGCGCAACGCCGTGTCGACCGCCGCGTCGAGCGTCTCACCGTAGAAATAGTGCCGCAGATACGCCGATACGTTCGCCGCCGCGCCGACCTGACCGTGCGGGTCGCCGTATGCGGCGTACTTGCCGTAGTTGAAGCGCAGCAGCTCGTCCGCATCGTACCCGAGCGCGGTGTACACGCTCTTGGCAAGTTCCATGCTCAGCGCGTCCG
The DNA here is from genome assembly GCA_031261585.1 of Oscillospiraceae bacterium. Classification (GTDB taxonomy): domain Bacteria; phylum Bacillota; class Clostridia; order Oscillospirales; family Oscillospiraceae; genus JAIRRO01. The sequence continues at coordinate 37,327 of JAISJJ010000028.1, read as the reverse complement.
CCTCGGAGCCGTCGTTGTAGTCGTTGACCGTGTTTTCAAGGATCACGGCGCGGGGCGCAAGCGTCGCGAGCAGGTCGTTCTGGTCATACGGCAGGCGCGTACCGTAGCCGAACGCGCCGTTTTCATGCTCATACATGTGTCCGAGGTTCATGAAGCGGCGGAACAGCTCCGTCTCACGCACGCGATTATGCCGAACGCTGTTGCCCATGAACTCCGTACCCGTCGCGACAGCGTGAGCCGACGCGTCGGTGCTGTAATACGGCGTACCCGTCCAGTCGTACTCATGCCCGACGTACGTGTAACGCCACGGGCTGAGACCCGACGCGCCCGACGCTCCGGGAATACACACGCCGACGCGCTCATCGAACAGCGCGGCGACGAACGCGTATTTGCCGTTGATCGAGAAGCCGCGCACCGCGATTTTCGTCGCGTCAAGCGGCACGGTCAGCCGAGAATCGTCCGCGATAAGCTCCAACGCGTCGATCACGCGCGACACGCCGTACGCGTACGCCATCTCCGCGCTGACCTCGTCCGTCGAGTTGCGCGTATACGGGAACAGCTTATAGAACAGCCCCATCTCACGCATCGTGAACGTGCCGAAGTCGAAACCGTACGCGTTGCGGTTGCCCCACGCGACAGCGTCGGTGCGGTCGTCCGTCGTCCACTCGGTCGGCGCGGTAACGCCCGCGATACCCTGCGCCATAAAGCTCTGGTCGCCGATTATTATCGCCGCGCCGCCCGATTGTTCGGTCGCGGGCAGTTTGAGGTTGAAGTACGTCTCAACGGTCTTGCCGTTCGCGGTGACGGCGTACGTGACCTTGAAGCCGCCCGTCGCGTCTGGCGCAACGCCGCGAATCTCGACCGCGCCCTCCGTCGGCTTGTAGCCGTACTCGTAGAACTGCGCGAGGTCGAGAATCTCGGCGCGGCGGTCAGCCCAATCCGCGAGTGTCGTCACCTCACGGTCGGAATTGAAGAATTTGTACGGGTTCGGTAGCGTGTTCAGACGCGGCAGATCGAGCGGATCGGGGTATTTCGTGTCCGCCCACCGCAGTCCGAGGTACGCGTCCCACACGCGGTCGATGACGATCTGTTGATCGGCGGGAGCCGTGTACGCGCTGCTGAGCATCAGCGTTTTGAACGCTGTCATCGCGTCCTTGAACTCGCCCAGTGTGTCCGTGCGCCACACGTTGTCGCCCGGGTTCGACTTCGAGTTGTACCACCGAATCGCCTCGTCGGCGCGCCAATGGCTGAACACGAGTTCGCCGTTGTTCCCGCCGAGCGTCACGAGACCCCAGTCGAGTGCGCGGGCGCGCTCATGGTCAGGCACCGTGTACAGCGACGCGTCGCTGTGGCTCCAGAACGCCCAACCGTCGTCCGTGCCGTCGTGAATCGCGATTTCAATCGCGCACGTGTCGCCGTTCGCGAGGTGTTCGCGCCCGACGGCTTCGAGTTGCAGCGTTATGTCGTACACACGCGCCTTGCCCTCGCTCGTCGCGACGGCGGAAACGCGGTCGCTGAACTCGGGGCTGTTCTCATTCCACGGCGAACTGAGCGACGGGATCATCGCGTTCGAGAACGTCTTGACCGTGCCGTCGCCGAGGACGAGGAACCAGCCGGCGGTGTCCGTCTCGTAGTTAAAGCGGTCGCCGTACACGTCGAATCCGACGGCGACGAAATCACGCGCGCGCGGATAATCGGTGCCGCCCGTGAAGTTAAACGGCGTGTTCACGTCGGAACCCGCGTCCGCGTACACACGGATATGTAATGCCGCGCCGTCCCACAGCAGTCTGAAACTGCCGCGTTCGCCGATATTGTACGACGGCGCACTGCCCCACGCGGTACCGTCCTGAATCGCGTCGCCGAGCGCAAACTGCGCGGTCACGGATTCTGCGGAGACGTTAGCGGGGTACGGAATCCACGTCGGAACGGACAGCGCGGTGATCGCCGCGAGTGTGAGCGCGATAATATGTCGCATGATTTGCCCCTATCGTTTTTGGTATGATTATACTACCGAACGGCGCAAAGGGCAATACATATTTAACGCATTTTGCCGAAATACCGCCGCGTCTCGCGCGCTATCACGCCCGACAGCAGTAGCAGGGATATGAGATTCGGCAACGCCATGAGAAAATTCAGCGTGTCGGACATCGCCCACACGAGGTCGAGCGACGCGACGCCGCCGAGGAACGCCGTCGCGATGTACAGCACCTTGTACGGCACGATTGCGCGCTTGCCGAACAGGTGTTCCGCGCACCGCTCGCCGTAGTACGACCAACCGATAATCGTCGAGAACACGAACGCCGCGAGGCTCACGGTCAACAGCGTGCCGCCGACAGGCAGCGCGCGCTCGAACGCGAGACGTGCCATCGCCGCCGCGTCCGCACCCGCAATCTCGGGGTATCGCAGCATCGACGACACGAGCGTCAGCCCCGTCATCGCGCATATTACGACCGTGTCCCAAAACGTACCCGTCATGGACACGAGAGCCTGCCGCACGGGCTCGGACGTGCGCGCCGCACTCGCCGCAATCGGTGCGGAGCCGAGTCCCGACTCGTTCGAGAACAGCCCGCGCGCCACACCGTACCGCATGGCGATGAGAATACCGCCGCCGACCGCGCCACCGCCGATTGCGGACGGCGAGAACGCAGTTTTACACATCAAAACAAGAGATTGTAGTAAAAATGAGTGATTTATTACGAGTATAACCGCACAAGACAGCGCATATAGCCCCGCCATGAACGGCACCAACACGCCGCACACGCGCTCAATCGACCGCACGCCGCCGAGTATCACGACAGCCGCGAGTGCCGCCGTGACGAGTGCCGTGACCCACGTCGGCGCACCGTACGCGCCGTTCAGCGCGGAGGTCAGCGCGTTCGCCTGAACGCTCGATCCGATACCGAACGAGCAGAGCATCGCGAACAGCGCGAACAGGCACCCGAGCCACCGCATATTCAGTCCGCGCTCCAACACGAGCATCGGTCCGCCGAGAATCGTGCCGTCCGAGGTCACGCGGCGATAGCGCACGGCGAGCAGTCCCTCGCCGTACTTCGTCGCCATGCCGAGAACGCCCGTCAGCCAGCACCACAGCACCGCGCCGTATCCGCCGAGCCGTATAGCCGTTGCGACACCTATGATATTGCCCGTTCCAACCGTCGCGGCGAGCGCGGTGGCGAGCGCGCCGAACTGCGACATGTCGCCGTTCGCGCCGTCCTCACGCGTAACGGACAAACGTAGCGCGAGTCCGAGTTTGCGCTGAACCCCGCGCGTGCGCACCGTGAGAAAAATGTGTGTTCCCGCAAGCAGTACGAGCATCGGCGCGCCCCACACGGCGGCGTTGATTGAGTTGATTAGGGATAACATAAAAACCTCCCGCAGACCTACTATATAGTATGTCCGCAAGAGGTGGTTCAAGCAGAAATTTGCGCGATGCCGGGAACCGCGACAACCTGTTAGTCTGAGCGAAGCGAAGTATCCCATAACAAATGCGCATTATTCGTGGGATTCTTCGCTACGCTCAGAATGACAGCGCGGTTTGCGCGATGTTACGGGCAACGCAGAAAAACTGCGTAGGGACGGACGCCCCTGTCCGTCCTGTTTGGTGTTGCGTAACGTATAGGGACGGACAGGGTCGTCCGTCCCTACGAAAACGTATGCGTGTCAGCAGACAACGCAATAGGGCGGGTTGACCCCGCCCCTACGTTAAGCGATTACATCAGCAGCGTATTGACGACGGTGAAATCGTCATTTTCCTTTTGTATCTGCTCCAATTCCTCTTCGGTGTAGTGTTCTTTGAGTTTCCCTCCGCAAACGGGGCATTTTTTCGCGGCGGGATCGTACTCCGCATCGCATTTATCACAGAATTTTGTCATGTCGTTCTCCTTGCGGTGCTTATTCCGCGCTGTCGCACAGCTGAATTATCGCGTCGGCGAACATTTTTCCGCTGGTCAGCAGCGTTTCGAGGGGGATGAACTCATCCGCGCTATGTATGCGGTGGTCAACGCCGGGCATCTCGCACCCGAACGCGACACCGCCCTCGATATCATGCACGTACGTTGTGCCGCCGAGCGCGAGACATTCGCCGCGCAACCCCGTGTACTCCTCGTAAATCCCGAGCAGCGTGCGCACGAACGGCGAATCCTTGTCGGCGACGTGACAACGTGTGAGATTCGAGTACGTCACCGCGATGTCCTCACCTGCGAGAGCGGCGATTGCGATACCGAGAATATCCTGTGAATCGGAGATTTTCGGTGTGCGCGAGTCGAACGTCGCCGTGAAATCGTGTTCCGTGAGCTTCAAAACCGTGAACGCGAGCGTCAGCGCACCCGACACATCGTCCGCACCCGCGATACCGACGGACGAACCGTCCGTCACGCCGTGCGGGAACAGCTTTGCGAGTGAGCGCACCGCGCGCGTCGAGTCGCAGTCGATGAGCGGCAACGCGGCGAGCAGCGACACGAGCGCGGTCTGCGCGTTGTTGCCGTCCTGCGGACGCGACGCGTGAGACGCGACGCCGTGCGCGGTGATTTTTACGCCGCGATCAAGTGGTGTAAGCTCGAACGTCACACCCGTGCGCTCCGTGAACTCACGCGTGAGCGCGGCGATGTCGCTCTCCGTGACACCCGCAACCGTCGCCGTGGACAGGCGCGGAATGATGTTCGAGGTCTCGCCGCCGTCAAAAGCGCGCACGAACACGCCGCCGCGCAGTTGCTCGGGCGTGATCTCGAACTTGCGCCCGAAACTCAGCACATAGCGACCCTTTTCGACGTTCACAATCGGATAATTAGCGTCGGGCGCGAACGTGTAGCGCGGCGGCGCGTTCTCTTTGAGGTACCGCGCGATGTCGACGCAGCCGATCTCCTCGGCAGAGCCGACGATGACGCGCGCGCCGCCGTTCAGCGCGATGCCGAGACTGCGCGCCACGTCACGCGCGGCGGCGAGCGCGTAGAACGACGCAACGGCGGGACCTTTGTTGTCCGTCGCGCCGCGCCCGTAGATGTTGCCGTTGCGGATTTCCGCGACGTACGGTTCGCCCGTCCAGCCGCCGCCCGTCGCCGCGACGACGTCGGAGTGGACGAGCAGACCGACCTGCGGCACAGCGTCCGTCGGCACGTCGAGATCGGCGATCGCCATGCAGTCGCGGAACAACGCGGTCTCGAACCCGAGATTGCGCAGGATATCACGCGACACTTCAAGTGCCTGACGCGAGTTTACGCCGTACGGCGCACCGTCGGACGGCGCGTCGTTCACGGATTTGACCGCGATGAGCCGAGACAGATCGCCGATCAGCGCGTCGGAACGCTCGTCGAACCAACGCTCAATCGCTTGCCGTATCTCGTCTTTTCTTGAATCAGATGTTGCTCTCATAGATGGCACGAATCCCCTTAAACGTCATATAGCAGTCCACCTTGGACACGACCTCCCACGGCGCGTGCATCGACAGCACGGGAACGCCCGCGTCGATCGTCTCGATGTTGCGGTTCGCCATGTACTGCGCGATTGTGCCGCCGCCGCCCTGATCGACCTTGCCGAGTTCCGACATCTGCCAGATCACGCCGCCGTCGCTGAACGCGCGCCGCAGTTTCGCGACGGTCTCAGCCGCCGCCTCGGAAGAACCCGATTTTCCGCGCGAACCCGTGTGTTTGAGAATCCCGACACCGTAGTTGATCTTCGCGGCGTTGTTCTTCTCGGACACCTCGGGGAAGTTCGGGTCGAGGGCGTTGCACACGTCAGCCGACAGGCAGAACGAGTGCTCAAACGCCTGCGCGACACCGCACAGACCGCCGCTGAGTTGTGACACGAACGACTCGAACGCCGCCGACAGCGCGCCCGTCGTACCCATCGAGCCGATCTCCTCTTTGTCCGACAGGAACGCGACGAGCGTCTTTTCGGGTATCAGATCGACGTTCGGCGGGATTGTCGCGGATTTCGGCGGGCGACCGCGTTTTTTCGGCAGCGGCGTTGTGGGTTGCGCCGCGACAGTAGCCGTGAGACGTTGCGCCTGCTCGATAATCGCGCGCAACGCGGCGTATGCGCAACTGCGGTCGTCGTGACCGTAGCCCGCGATCAGCGAGCGGTCGAATCCGATGTCGCGCGCGTGTCCCGCAGGTACCGCTTCAAGCTCTGCCGAGAGGAAATCCTCCTCGGAGATGCCGTACTTCTCGTTCAAAATTTCAAGAATCGCCAGTTTGAAGCGCGATGTGTCGGTCTCCGCGCCCGTGGGTCTGCTCCCGATAAGTATATTCAGGTTCTCGCCCGTAAACGCCTCACCGAGCGACTTTTTCTCCTGATCCTTGCCGAGATGCGGCAGGAGATCGGTGATGATGAACGTCGGCTCGTCGTCGCGCTCACCGACGGAGATGTTGACGACGGTGCCGTCCTTTTTGACGACTACGCCGTGCAGCGCGAGCGGTGTGGCAACCCATTGGTACTTCTTGATTCCGCCGTAATAGTGCGTCTTGAACAACGCCATCTCTGAGTCCTCGTACAGCGGCTGCTGTTTGAGGTCGAGACGCGGCGAGTCGATGTGCGCACCCGCGATCAGCAGCCCGTCCGATATCGGTTTGCGACCGACGATGGCGAGCAACAACGCCTTGCCGCCGAGCGAGCGGTAGACCTTCGCGCCGGGTTCGAGCTTCGCGCCCGATTTGGACAACGCCTTGAAACCCGCGAGTTCGGCAAGACGTATGCTCTCGCGCACGGCTTCGCGCTCCGTCTTTGCCGCGTCGAGGAACTTTTTGTAGTCCTCAGCGTAACGGTGGACGGCGGCGAGATCGCTGTCCGTGAGTTGGTCGAACGCGTTCTTCTTCGTGTAAAGCAGTGGATTTTGTTCCGCCATTTGAAATACTCCTTGCTATAACATTAAATAGTTATTATAGACCTGAACTCATCGGCACAAAACCGATAAAATTCTTGATCGCTCTGATGCTCATTGCGCAGCGTCACGTCGACCTGCGACTCGAAAAACGCGTCCTCACGCTGTGCGCCGATGCGCCGTTCAGCGGCTTCGCGCGAGATACCGTCACGCGCCATGATGCGCATGAGCCGCGTCTCACGCGGTGCGGTCACGGCGTACGTGCGGTCGCAGAGTGACGCGAGATCGCCCTCGAACAGCGCGATTGCGTCGATCGCCGCGATACCGTCGGGGTTGTCGCGCTCGAACTCGGCAATACGGCGAAAACACTCGACACGCACCGCGCCGTGCGTTATCAGATTCAGATCGTGCAGCGCGTCCGCGTCGGCGAACACGATCTCACCGAGCGCGCGTCTGTCGAGTTCACCGCCGCGCACCGTGCCGCGAAATCGGCGTTCAATCGCCGCGAGCAGGTCGGTGTCGTGCGCCAACAGCTCGTGGTACACCGCGTCGCAGTCGAGCACGAGCGCGCCGAGTGATTCCAGTGCGCGCAACGCCGTGGTCTTGCCCGCGCCCGTGCCGCCCGTGATACCGATAATCGTGATGCCGCGCACGGGTTTGCCGATAACGTCCTCAATCGCGCGTTTGGAGATACCGCCGCGCCGCAAAATGCGGTACGGCTCGGGTTTCATGTCGAGAACGGTACTCGCGATACCGACCGTGCAGTCGCCGCCGTCGACACCCGCAACCGCGCCGCCGAAATTGGCGACAGCCTGCGCAAACGTAGTAGGCGGTGCCTGCCCCGAGATATTCGCGGACGTACAAGCGAGCGGGAACCCGACCGCACGCAACAATTCAAGTGCCGTATCGTGCGCGGGAACGCGAACACCAATACTGCCGCCGATATAGGTAGGCAACACAAGCGTCAACGATCCCGGCATGAACGCCCGTTCAAGTGCTTTCGCGTCCCGCGACAAATAAACATCAAGCGACGCTAAACTCGACGCTAACTCCGCAATCTGCTTGTCCGCCGCGCGATTTTTAAGCTCGTACAGCCGCTCAACAGACTCGGAAAACCCCGCGACACACGCAAGCCCGTACACCGTCTCGGTCGGAATAATAACAACCTCGCCGCGCAATAGCCGCGCCGCCGCGTCCTCAATTGTTAATTGATAATTGTTCATTGTTAATTGCCGTCAGCTTAGCCGCTTGATCCGCCATGATCAGCGCGTCGATCACCTCGTCCATGTCGCCGTCGAGAATACGGTCGAGCTTGTACAGCGTGAGTTTTATGCGGTGATCCGACACGCGGTTCTCGTTGAAATTATACGTGCGTATGCGCTCACTGCGGTCGCCCGTGCCGACCTGTGAGCGGCGTTCCGCGGCGTTCTCGGCGGCTTGGCGTTCGCACTCCGCTTCGTACAGGCGAGAGGTGAGAATTTTCATTGCGCGCTCACGGTTTTTGTGCTGTGACCGCTCGTCCTGACACTCGACGACGGTACCCGTCGGCAGGTGCGTTATGCGTATCGCGGATTCGGTCTTGTTGACGTGCTGACCGCCCGCGCCCGAACTGCGGAACGTGTCAATCTGCAAATCGACGGGGTTTATCGCGAACTCCACCTCGTCCATCTCGGGCAACACCGCGACAGTGACGGTCGACGTGTGAATACGACCGCTCGACTCCGTGTCGGGTACGCGCTGGACGCGGTGTACGCCGCTCTCGAATTTCAGGCGGGAGTACGCGCCGTCGCCCTCGATGATAAAACTGACCTCTTTTACGCCGCCGAGTTCCGTCTCGTTGATGTACGCCACCTCGGTTTTCCAGCGGCGCGTCTCAGCATACATCGTGTACATGCGCTGCAAACTGTGGGCGAACAATGCCGCTTCGTCGCCGCCCGCACCGCCGCGAATCTCGATGATGACGTTTTTCGCGTCGTTCGGGTCGCTCGGCAGCAGCAGAACTTTTATCTCGTTCTCGACGCGCTCAATTTCCGCCTTGGAAAATTCGATTTCGTCTTTTGCCAGATCGCGCATCTCGGGATCGGACACCATTTCGAGAGCTTCGTCGAGTGCGGCGTGGTATTTTTGCAACTCACGGTACGCCGCGACGACGGGGGTGAGTTCTTTCAGTTCACGGTTCAGTTTTGCGTACAATTTTTGGTCGGAGTACGTCTCCGACGACTGCAATTGCGTCTCAATTTCGGTGTACCGCGTTTCAATCGCGGCGAGCTTGTCCAGCATACGTTAAATATATTTCCCTATTAATTATTTGTGCTTAATTTTATCACAAATAAATACGATTGTAAAGAGTTTTATTGCGAAATATTTCCGTAATTTTGATATTATTCGCAATAAATTCACCGACTGATCGACATCGCGCCGTTCGATTGCGCCACAGGGGTGTACGCCGATATCGCGACGGGACCCGCGAGCACGTCGCGCCCGACGTACAGCGTGCCGTCCGTGCGCGTCTTGTGGCTCCATTTCACGAGCCGCAGTACGCCGCCCGTTATCTCAATCGCGGTGATACAGCGCGGGTGGACGCAACTGCCGTCGTTGAAATACTTCGGCTCACCGGGTTGCGGAAAACGCGCGCGGTGCGTGTGACCCGCGATGACGATCTTGTCCTCGCGCTCCGCCCAGCGGGACAGACGCTCCTCAACCTCGTCCATCTTCGTACCCACGCTCGACGGCGACGCGGGGGCTTTCGCGCCGATCATCTGCAACGGTTTCCAGAAGTGACGGCACAAAAAACGCGCGAGCCGCCACATGCGGTCGTTGAAAAAGTCCGCCTGATGTCCGTGCAGCAGGAACAATTCGTCGCCCGTTGAGCGTTGGCGCAGAATCAGGCTCTCATATACGCGCATATCGGGGAACAGCGGCTTGCTGAGCCGCTCTGTCGCGTCGTAGTAGCGATCCATGAGGTGCGGATTGCGGCGTTTTTCTATGTCGTGGTTGCCGTAGAGCATGTAAAAACGCTTCTCGTCCCACATCTGCTGCAACAGCCAGAATATGTGGTTATGCACGGCGGAAATCTCCGAGAATTTGCGGTTTTCCCACAGTTCGTCGCCGTCGCCCAGTTCTATGTACGTGTAACTTTGACGGTTGTACTCGCGCAGCGCGGCGAAGTACGTGTCCTCGTTGACGGCGAAATTGTCCGCCCAGTTGCCGTACCCGCGATGGCAGTCACTCATAAGAACGATGCGCGAGTAGCTGTCGAACTCGATGATCGCCGCGTTGCGGTACGCCCTGTCGATGTGGGAGCTTTGGGACATAGAGAACCTCCGATTTTACGCAATATACCCTCTGATGTTGATTCGCCTTTCTCGTCCTCTTAGGGGAGATGCCTACCCGCCCCTCGTTTTTCCCTATAAGGTACAGCATCAACACCGTCATTCAGAGAGAAGCGAAGAATCTCACGCGCGATTTTGCCCATACGCTGTCATTCAGAGCGAAGCGAAGAATCTCACGCGCGATTTTGCCCATACGCTGTCGTTCTGAGCGAAGCGAAGAATCCCCTCGATGTTGCGCGTGACTCGCACCCTCGTTTCCCGCAACCCTCGTCTAACCCTCCGTCAATTGTCAATTGTCAATTGGACGGTCGGTAGGGGACGCCGCCCTCGGCGTCCCGTTCTCGATATTGAACAATCCCGAAGAACGGAACGCCGAGGGCGGCGTCCCCTACGACAGAGCGGCATCATGCGACCGCCGCTCCGTGTCAGTCGCTCAGCAGATCCTCGATACCGGGCATGTCGCCCATCCTCTTTGTGTACGGCTCCATGCGGCGGCTGATTTTGATCGCCTCGTCGTAGACGTCGGGATAGTTCTCCTTCGCCTCGGCGAGAATCTCGTATACATTCTTGTCCTCGCCGCCGACAATCGCCTGAAACGACTTGCACATCAGCTTGTTCTTCCACTGCGTCGGCACCGTGATCCACGGTGAACGGCGCGTGAGCGGTTGACGCTGTTTCGATTTTGTGAAGTACACCGACACGACGTCGCCGTCTGTGAACGCTTCGTCCTCCGCGTAGCCGACGGCGCGTATCGCGTCGAGAAACGCGTCCGCCATCGTCTGGTTGCAGAATCGTATACGCACCGCGAGCGTCAGGTCTTTCGGTTTGACGAACTCGCCGAGCTTGAAACCCGTGAGCCACCAGTGACGCTGCGCGCGCGTGAACAGATGCTCGCCGCCGCGGTACAGCGACATCGACATGTCGAGCAGTTCATCGTCGGGAACGGTCTCAAACCACTCGGTTCCGAGCAATTTCCTGCCCGAATCGCGATAGATGCCGACCTCGCAGCCCGCCGTGAGGTCGTACTGACCTTTCCACAGCTCGATCATGTAAACCTGACCGTTGTATATAAAGTATATGGGTTCACAGTCGAGAATCATGCCACTGATTGCCGTTCCCTCGTCGTACAGTGAGCAGTAGCCGTAACGCCGCTGCCACGCATCGATTTCCGTGTAGAACACGTTTTGCTCCGCGTCGTACCCGTAACCGAAGTCGCTAACGAGTTGCATCAACGCCGCCGCGCCCTCGGACAGCGGGATATCGCTGTCGTCATAAGCGGTTCCGCCGTACGCATAAGGCGGAACGGCGGTCAACGCCGCCGCGTCGGTGTCGTCATTGTATCGGGAGTTTCCGTACACGCGGGTGGGGAGGACGCCCATTACTTTTTTTTTAACGGTATCGCCTGACGCGATACGTACTGCGCGGGAATCGACGCGGGTGTCGAGTAGCTGACGCTGTCGTAGTACACGGATTCGTCGTAATCCTCGTCCGACGCGTACTGCGGCTCAACGTACGCCGCCTGATATGCCGAATGGGGTTTGTGCGCGGGCGGGCATGGTTCAGGCGGGCAAGGTGCGGGAGGTTTGGGGGAGGGAGGTTTCGGGTTCGGCGGTTTAGGTGCGGGCGGCACGGGCGGTGTCGGCGCAGGGGGCAGAGGAGGTTTCGGCGGTATCGGTTTCGGCTTGTGTTTCAGGAATTTTGACAGTGCCGCACCGAAAATCGCCGCGAGAATGAACAGCCCCCAGAAGAGCGGGCTGCTGATCAGATATATAAGAGCACCCATTAATGTTGTCTCCGTTTTCTTGAGTTTACGGCACACAGCCGCAACACAGTATATGACGGACAATTAACAATTGACAATTAACAATTAACAATTACGGGGGTTGGACGGGGCAAACCCCCGCCGCTTGCGAGCGGCATGATGTCAATTAACGGTTAACAGTTGGGGACGAGGGTTGCGGAGACGGGGGGCAAACCCCCGCCGTCTGCGGACGGCACCCCCTTTGCGAAAGGGGGCGGGGACGATAGACGTTAGACGGAGACGTTGGACGATGGGCGGGCGATTGGTAATCGCCCCTACGACCCGTTATCCAACGTCTCCGCAACTCACGTCCAACTCTGCCCCCTTTCGGAAAGGGGGTGCTGTCCGCAGACAGCGGGGGTTTGCCCCGTCTCCGCGTCCCTCGACCCCCGTCCCTAACTGTTAATTGTTAATTGTTAACTGTTAATTGCCATCGTCATCGTCTCACCGACAGCCTTATCGCTATCGCCGTTACGTCGTCCTCCGCGCCGCGCTCTTTTGCGCGCTCTACTATTCGGCGCGTGAGGTCGGACGGTTCGCTGTCGTGCGGGAAATCGGTCAGCAGCGCGACCAACTCCGCGTCGCCGCCGTCCTGCAACACGCCGTCCGTGACGACGACGGCGATGTTCCCCGACTTCATCGTGAAGCGCGAGCGGTCGGGTTCGTGGTCGTCCGACAGCGTCAGCCCCGCCGCGAGTGCCGCGCTGCGTATGCGCTTCACACCGCGCTCGGACTTCACGTACGTCGGCGCGGAACCGTATTTCAGCAGCGTCACGTCGCCCGTGAACAGGCTGATCTCGGCGAGGTCGACGGTTGCGGACATCGTGTCGTCCTCGTTGCGCAGTAGCATGATGTCGTTCAGCATACGCACGGCGGTGTCGGGCGCGATACCCGAGCGCAGGAACCGTTCCAGCACACGCACAGCGTCGCCGCTCGCGCGGGATGCCGCCTCGCCGCTGCCCATGCCGTCGGACAGCAGCACGTACAGGTACCCCTCGTCGGTCTTGAAGTACGCGCCGCGATCGCCCGAGATCGTCTCACCCGATTTGTTCATGCGCGACACGGCTATCTCGGCGGTCAGCGGCTCGGCTTCGAGCAGTTCGATGCGCCCGCCCGTGATGCGGTTTTCCGACGCGCACAGACGCACGCCGATCGACGCGGACAGCTTGTCCAGCAGCTCGCGGTCACGGCGCACATCGACGAGTTCACCCGTTATCTCGGCGTGGAGCCGACCGCCACGGTCACGGAACACGGCGACCTCCGCTGTCGCGCCCTGACCCTGTAACCAGCGGCGCATACGCGTCTCAATCTCAGGCTCGAAGCCGAGACCCTCGCCCAGTTCGTCGGCGACACCGCCGAGAATACCCGACATCTCGCTGTACCCGCGATACGCTATCTCGCGGTTCTCGCGCAGTCGGGTGCGCATACTGCGGCGGTACAGAAACGCGCGCGCTTCCGTGTTCACGGCGGCGACGTACGCGTCGGGCGACAGGCACGAATCCGCAAATCCCGTCGGCATGTCGCCGAGCGTGACTGCGCCGCGCGTGACGAGAATCGGCGTGACTGCCGCCATCGTGTCGGCGGTCGTGTCGTAATCGTCCTGCCAGCACTCGACGGCGCGGCGGCACTTGCGGCACGCATCGTCGGCGGCGCGGTCGAACACGACGGACACGTCCTCGTCGCCGACGCGATCCGCGTATGCGACCGTCTCGTACAGTTCGCGGAACGCGATAGACGCCTGCTCGACGCGACCCTGCGTGTAGTCGCGGGCGCGGCGGATACCGCTGTTGCGCCCTTTTTCGGGGACGAGCGCGTTCAGATGATTCATCACCGACGCGGGCGTGAGCATGAACAGCACGGACGCGAAAAACGCCTCATACAGTATCGCGGGTACCGACGCGTTGCCGAGTGCCATGACCGCCGCCGCGGCGTTCACCACGTCGAACAGTATCGCGAACATGAAGCGGCTCTTGCGCGTGAACAGACCCGACACAAGCCCGCCGAGCGCGTACGCGACACCGAAGATCGGCGTTGAACCGCTCGACGCGTCCATCGCAAGCCCCATCGCGACACCCGTCGCGCAACCCATGCCGACACCGCCCGAGTACGCCGCGTAGAACACGATGAGCATCGCGAGACCGCGCCCGATCGACAGCACGTGCAGAAAACGTATGCCCGACAGCGTGATCAGTATCGTGCCGAGCAGGATCAGCACGGACAGCGTGTGCGCGTGCTGTTCGCCGCGCTGGAAATTCAGCCGACCCGCCCACGGCGACAGCGCGATCGAGTAAAACAGCGCGCACGCACCCGAGACGACGCCGTCGAACACAATCGACACGATCTCGCCGAGCGTCCACCCGCCCGACGAGTACGTCACCACGCCGACGAAAACGCCCGCCGCGCACGTGATCACGGGCAGGAACCACGACGAGTGCAGGATATCCGTGTCGCGGAACACCGCCGCCGCCGCCGCGATTATCACGCACATGCATATATATTTCAGCGCGGCGTTGAACGGCAAAAACATCAGATAACCCGCCGACGCGCCGAGCAGCGACGCGATAACCGACACGCCCGCACCCGATGCCGCGACCATTGCGGGCGCGAACGGCGACAGTCCGCCGAGCAGGTACGCGCCCGCGAGCGCGAACGACACGGCGAGTTTTATACTCGGTTCGAGCCACCGCGACAGCCCCGCGTTCCTCGCGGCGTTTCTCGGTAGCGCGCCGCCGACCGCGTTGCGGCTCGAACGCCGTAAAATGGATTTTTGTGCCATGTATATTACCTCGTTATCTGCATATAATAATGGACTATGCGTTTCGGTAACATTTATTTTAACCCCGCCGCACTGCGGATTCGGTCAGATGCGGCTGTCCGATTTTGCGTTGTTTTAATCGGAAATCGGAGGAAATGGCGGGCAATGGCGGCGCGTCGGCAGGGGCGGCACGGGACGAGGATTGGAAAATTTGCGATTTGTTGAAAGTTTTTTCGGATTTCCCATTGACAAATCGGAAGAAATGGGGTAATATGGTGCGGATAAAGGTTACAGTGGGTTGAGCGTGATGCAAACCGCGCGCAACCCGAGAAAATGTACAAATTTCCTGAATGCCCGGGCATTCAGTCGTTAGCTCTGCTAACGACTATGTCATATTAAAAATCAACAAGGGGAAGCTCAAATGAAAAGACTGAAATCAGTTCTGGCGGCGGTGTTAGCGGTGGTGATGGTGGTCGCACTGGTGCCGAGCAGCGCGGGGGCAGCGGGCGCAACCTACACCGTAACGGTTATCGTTGAACCGACACTCGCGTATGACGACGTAGGCGCATTTTCAAATGGTCTTGCGGCAGTCAAAAAAGGCAATAAATTCGGGTATATAAACACGGAGGGGGAACTTGTAATCCCGCTTGAATACGATAGCGCGGAATCGTATTACAAGAACTATGCGATTGTCAGCAAAAGCGGAAAATACGGACTGCTAAACGCGGCGGGTACGGTTGCGGTGCCGCTTGAATACGATATGATTGATCATACTTATCCGCCTGATCGCTATCGACTTGTTAAAGGCGGGAAGATGGGGTTTGCAAAGGACGGAAAGGTTGTTGTCGCTCCTGTGTATGATTTCCTTGATGGTGGTGTAGTGGACGGTCTGATATATGTTGAACAAGGCGTATGGCCTAACGCAAAAAAGGGCTTTATTAACAACACGACAGGACAAATCGTTATCCCGATAGAATATGATAGTTTAGAAAGTTCGGCTGATGGTCTCCTTTGGCTTGGTAAAGGCGGTAAATACGGAGCAATCGACAAGACGGGAAAAATAATCGTTCCGTTTGAATACGACAGTGTGGTATCCTATGAAATAAAAGGATTTGCCGATGCCGTTGTGAAAGTCAGCAAAAACGGGAAATACGGCTACATCTATAAAGGGAAAATTATCGTTCCCGTCATATATGAACAAGTCAGTTTGGGTGTATTATCTGATGGTCTTGCGCTTGTCGAAAGCGAACAAGGGTTTTTCTACATAGATATAACAGGAAAGATTGTTCTGAATCTCGGCAAAGAGTACTCGCGCGCACATGGTTTTTCCGACGGTCTCGCAATGGTTTGGGACGAGAACTGGAAATTAGGTTTCATCAACAAGCAGGGCGATGTTGTTATACCATTCGAAAACTACTTCTTGCCGAACTCTGGATTCGACGGTTTTTCAGAGGGCTTAGCACTTGTCGGTACTGATGAGGGCAATGGTGTGCAATCGTATATGTACATCGACAAGACGGGGAACGTCGCTATTGATCTTGACGCGGGATATGAGGTGGGGCTGGGCGCAAGTGGTAAATTTCAGGACGGTCTTGCAGTACTCAGCAAAAACGGGAAACTTGGAGTTATTGATAAGACGGGTAAAGTAATTGTCACGTTCGAATATGATAACATATATGATTATGTCACCTATTCTATTGACTACAAACTTATAAAAGTTGAAAAAGGTAACAAATATGGTTTGATAGATAGGACGGGGAAGGTGGTCTTGCAACCCGTATATGATTGGATAGATTTTAACTATGCGGTTGATGGCTTAATAGGGGTCGAAAAGGACGGCAAAGACGGGTATGTCGACAAAAACGGCAAGGTGATAATACCGATAATATACAATGCGTTTTATTTTGGTGACGCACCTGACGGACTCGCATTTGCAGGGATAAGCGGAAAATTCGGGTTTATCGATAAAAGCGGCAACGTAGCTGTTCCGCTCGAGTACGACACTATTCGATATGCCAATTCTGATTATGGCAGCTACAACTATCTCGGCTTTTCAAACGGTTACGCGGCGGTCAAGCAAAACGGGCTGTGGGGCATCATTCTGATCTCAGAGGATTCCTCTGAAACCCGAACACTAACCTCAATCACGGTCAAAACCCAGCCTGCCAAGACGACCTACGCCGTCAATGAGTTGCTTGACCCTGACGGCTTAACACTCACGGCGCGATACAGCGACGGTTCGACAGAGATCATCACGGGCGGTTTCAGTTGTTCTCCCGCGACGTTCAATTCGACGGGAACAGTGACCGTAACCGTTGAGTACAAGGGCAAAACCGCAACATTCACGGTGACGGTCGAAGATACCGCCGACTCCGCGCTCACTCGCGGTGCGGACGCATGGGCGGTGTCAGAGCTTGAAGAAGCCATCGCCGCCGATTTGATCCCCGACGGCATGATCGGCAGGTGGACAGCCGCGACGAACCGCGTCACGGCGGCGGACGCAATCGTCAGAATGTTTGAAGCCGCGACGGGCAAGTCAGCCGCGCAGATCGCGCGCGAACACGGTTGGACGCTCGAAGCGCAGCCGTACTCCGACACGCGCGACCAAAACGTCGCGTTCCTGAAAGCCGCGGGCATCACGAACGGTGTCGGCGGCGGCAAATACGGCACGGGCAGTTATACCCGCGCGCAGATGGTCACGATGATCGGGCGCGGCGCGGAGTCGATTCTCGGTAAACGTGTCGCGGGTCGGTACTCCAACACGTTCTCCGACGTGCCGACGTGGGCGGCGGATTACGTGGGGTATGCCGAGGTCGTGGGCATCACCGACGGTGTCGGCGGCGGGCGGTTCAACTCCGACGGAGTGCTGCAAAATCAGCACACGGGCGTGTTCGCAATTCGCGCGGTCAAGGCGTGGAAGTGACACGGAACAGATAATGCGCGGCGCGGAAGTTATGCGACTTCCGCGCCGTTTTTCGCGTCCCGCGCGCCGCTGAGCGAATCGCGCGTGAATCGCGCTGAATCGCGCCGAAAATTGTTGACATTTCAGCGGAATTGCGATAAAATCTATTGTTAAATAGCAATTTTGGAGGAAATTCATGAAACCCTACGGACTAAACGAGCTGCGCGAGATGTTCCTGACGTATTTTGAGTCAAAGGGACACCTGCGTCTGCCGAGTTTTTCGCTGATACCGAGCGGCGACAAGTCGCTGCTGCTCATAAATTCGGGCATGGCACCCATGAAATCGTGGTTCAAGGGCATCGAACCGCCGCCGCGCGTGCGCGTGACGACGTGTCAAAAGTGCGTGCGCACGGGCGACATCGAGAACATCGGCAAGACCGACCGCCACGGCACATATTTTGAGATGCTCGGCAACTTCTCGTTCGGCGACTACTTCAAGAGCGACGCGATTGCGTTCAGTTGGGAGTTTTTGACCGAAGTCGTCGGCATGGAACCCGAAAAGCTCTACCCGTCCGTCTACGTCGAGGACGATGACGCTTACGCGATCTGGACGGACGAGATCGGCATACCCGACGAGCGCATGACGCGTCTCGGCAAGGCGGACAACTTCTGGGAACACGGCGCGGGACCGTGCGGACCGTGTTCCGAGATCTACTACGACCGCGGCGAGGAACACGGTTGCGGCTCGCCCGACTGCCGTCCCGGGTGCGACTGCGACCGATTCATCGAGATTTGGAACAACGTGTTCACGCAGTTCGACAACGACGGCAAGAACAATTATACCGAGCTTACGCAGAAAAACATAGACACGGGAATGGGTCTCGAACGTCTCGCCGTCGTGTGTCAGGGCGTGAAGTCGCTGTTCGACGTGGACACAATCATGCGTATCACGAACAAAATCTCCGAGATAACCCGCGCAAAATACGGTGAGAGCGCGAAAACGGACACGTCGCTGCGCATCATCACCGACCACACGCGCGCGTCGTGCATGATGATTGCGGACGGCGTTCTGCCGTCGAACGAGGGGCGCGGTTACGTACTGCGTCGGCTCCTGCGGCGCGCGGCGCGCCATGGGCGGCTGCTCGGCGTGACGGAACCGTTCCTGCGCGACGTTGTGGAGACGGTGATCGAGGTCAACGAGGGCGCGTATCCCGAGGTGCGCGAGCGCGCGGAGCATATCTTCCGCGTCGTCGCGACGGAGGAGGACAACTTCAACAAGACGCTCGACAACGGTCTGGAAATACTGAATAATGTTATCGCGAATCTCGGCACCGCAACGGTTATCGCGGGAGACGACGCGTTCCGCCTGTACGACACGTACGGTTTCCCGATCGACCTCACGGCGGAACTCGCGGAGGAGCGCGGTCTGACCGTAGATACCGTGCGTTTTGACGAACTCATGCAGGAGCAGCGTTCCCGCGCGCGTGAGGCGCGGAAGGCGTTGGGCGATTTCGCGTGGGAGGGTATCGACTTCGGCGCGGACACCGAGCCGACGGAGTTCGTCGGGTACGAATCAGACGAAATCAAGGCGACGATCACCGCGATTATAATTGACGGAGCGTTGGAAGACTCGATCACAGACGGCATGAGAGGAATAATAGTCCTTGACAGAACCCCCCTATACGCCGAAATGGGCGGTCAGGTCGGAGATAAGGGTGAGATTGGTAACGGTAAATTTATAACCAACGTAGATGATGTCAAAAAGACAAAGGGGGGGAAGTATTTACACCGAGTTGTGCCATCATCCCTCCCAGATTCTATTAACAAGTTTAACGTCGGGGATGCTGTAACGGTCAAAGTTTCACCCAAGTATCGCGACGCGATACGCCGCGCGCACTCGGCGACGCATTTACTGCACTCCGCGCTGCGCAATATGCTGGGCGATCACGTGACGCAGGCGGGTTCGCTTGTCGAACCCGATTATCTGCGGTTCGACTTCACGAATATGGAAGCGGTTGATACTGAGAGCGTTGAGGAAATGGTAAATAGCTGGATTCTTGCGGGGTACGGTATCGAAACCGCCGAAAAATCCGTCGAGCAGGCGAAAGCGGACGGCGCGACCGCGCTGTTCGGCGAGAAGTACGGCGACACCGTGCGCGTCGTGACGATGGGCGGCGTGTCCATGGAGCTCTGCGGCGGAACGCACCTCGACAACACGGCGAAAGTCGGCAGTTTCCGCATCGTGTCCGAGTTCTCCGTCGCGTCGGGCGTGCGCAGAATAGAGGCTATCACGGGCAACAAGGCACTCGCGGCGGCGGACACCGACCGCGAAAGCCTGAATAAAATCGGTGCCGCGCTCAAAGCGAATACACCCGACGAGATTCTGCTGAAAATCGAGCAGCAAGCGTCGGAGCTTCGCGAACTGCGCCGCGCGGCTGAACAGACTGCGGCGCAAAACGCGTCGGACAGCGTGAAAAGCGTTGATAAAACCGCGTTCGGAGCGTTCAATGTCGTGTTCCTGCACGATGTCACGTCGGATTTGCGGCAGGTGGGCGACGCGCTCGCGGTTGATGAGAACATCGTCGCGGTGCTCGCGTCGCGCGACGGCGACAGCGTGAAATTCCTCGCGGTGTGCGGCAAAAACGCGGTGAAAAACGGCGCGAACGCGGGAAAACTCATCAAACAGTTCACGCCGAAAGGCGGCGGCAAGCCCGAGAGCGCGATGGGCGGCGGCACCGAAATTCCGACTGACGGAGCGGAGATCATCATAAAATATCTGGGAGGTCTGTAAAATGTCCGATTGCCTGTTCTGTAAAATCGTCGCGGGGGATATCCCGTCGGCGAAGGTGTACGAGGACGACGATGTGTTGGCGTTCCGCGACGTTGAGCCGCAGGCACCGACGCACGTACTCGTCGTGCCGAAAACGCATATCACGTCCATTGACGCGCTGACTGACGGCACCGTCGCGCTCGCGTCGGCGTGTCTCACGGCGATACCGAAAGTCGCGGCGGCAGAGGGGTTGACGAACGGCTACCGCGTGATCTCAAATATCGGCGAGGACGGCGGGCAGACCGTGCCGCACCTGCATTTTCACGTGATCGGCGGCAAAAAGCTCTCGAACCACGGGGGTTTCTGAAAATATCTCACGCAACTGCGCGTCCGCACGGCGCGGCGCGGTTTGGGTGAGAAAATCGTCTGACGACAGGGGGTAAACCATGGGTAACGACGAAATAGTTGTTCTGCTTGTTTCGATAGGGTTAACGGGCATTTTCCTGTCGCGGTGGTATCGGCGACTGGCGACATCGTGGCGACCTCGGCGCGGGATTCTGACGAAATGCGTGTTCGGGGTGCTGCCGATTGCCGCGCTCGCCGTCATACTGTACACGCTGAGGGTGTTGGCGGCGATTGACGTTATCGACGACTTCATCTACATACTGCTGTACCTGCTTCTCGGGTTCGCGTGGATATATATCGGCATGTCGCTCACGTCGGGGTGCCTTGACCTGTCGTGGACTGACGACGGCATAAACCTTAATAACCCCGCCGCCGTAATTGCGGTTGCGGCGGCGTTTCTCGCGCACACGGTCATATACTCGGGCGCGAATATCGGCGACGGACCGGGGTGGTGGTGCGTCGTGTTCGCGGGCGGTTTGGGGCTTGCCGCGTGGCTCATTCTGGGATTCGCCGTGGAAAAGACGACGCACGCGTTCGAGCGCGTCACTATCGGGCGCGACGTGGACACGGGCGTTCGTCTCGGCGCGTATCTGCTCGCGAGCGGAATAATACTCGGCAGAGCGTCGGCGGGCGACTGGACGAGTTTTGCGATGACGGTCGTCGAATTTGCGGCGGGGTGGCCTGTGCTGTTGCTGACCGCGCTCATGATTGCGGTAGAGCGGTACTATGTCTCAAAATCGCATGCGGCGTTCAAAACCGACGAGCGGTACCTGCTCGGTTCGCTGTTCTGGGCTGTCGTGTACATCGGCGGGGCGGTCGCGAGTGTACTGCTTCTGCTGCCGCCGCTCGCATGACGGGCGGCGCGGTGAAAAAGCCGATCACGCCGGCGCGCATACCCGACGCGGAGTACTCCGACTACCGCTACGACGTGATTTTCAAGGCGTACAAGTGGGATCCTCAGGTTCAGGATCACAACACGATCTCGCGGTACGCAGCGCTGATCGACCGCGACACCGCGGATCAACTCGCGCGGTGGGCGGAGCAGTTGGCGCGCGAGACCGTGCTGATGGAGGAGTCGCTGCTGCGAAACCTCGCGTTGGCGCGGGAACTGGGGTTGCCGAAAACGATTTACAAGTCGCTGAGCCGCGCGGCGAACTACGAACGCGACCGCAATGTCAGGCTCATGCGCTTCGACTTCCACCCCACGACGACGGGGTGGGCGGTGTCGGAGGTGAACAGCGACGTACCCGGCGGGCTTGCGGAAGCGTCCGTCCTGCCCGCGATTGCCGCGCGTTTTTTTGACGGCTACGCGCCCGTGGGGAATGTCGCGGACAGTCTGCTCAACGCGTTCAAAGCTACGGCGAGCGGAACGAATCCCGTCGCGCTCGTGCATTGCACGTCGTACTCGGACGACCGTCAGGTCATGCAGTTTCTCGGCGATTACTTCAACGCGCACGGCGTGGATACGCTGTTCGCGGCACCCGACCACATCAAATGGGTGAACAGGCGCGCCGTCAGCGTTGCGGAGGGGCGTGAGCGCGCACTCGGCGGTATCGCGCGGTTTTTCCCCGCCGAATGGCTGGCGAATCTGCCGCGCAAGTCCGACTGGCGCGGATTTTTCGACAGCGAGACGCCGTCCTGCAACCACCCCGTAGCGGTACTTGCGCAGTCCAAGCGGCTGCCCGTCGTGTGGGATCGGTTGGGCGTGGACATCACCGCGTGGCGCGAGCTGTTGCCTGAGACGACGGCACCGCGGCGGACGGAGACGCGCGGCGACGATTGGCTGTACAAACCCGCGCTCGGCAGAGTGGGGGAGGGCATCTCGATAAAAGAGGCGGTGTCCGAAAAAGAACTGCGGCGCATAGAGAAAACAGCGCAACGATATCCGAAACTGTGGGTTGCGCAGCGTCGGTTTCGCAGCGCGCCGATTCGGACTGCGGAGAACGAGGAATATCACCTGTGCGTCGGCGTGTTCACCGTGAACGGTAGATGCGCGGGATTTTACGGCAGAACCGCTGATTACCCGCGCATCGACGCGAACGCCGTGGACATACCGATACTGGTGGAGAAAGGAACCGCGAAATGACAGACAATATTGCAGCGTACAAGGCGTGGGCTCCCGACGGCGTGCGGTGGGCGCAATGGGTAAAACCCGTGCTGTTCGCGAACGGCGTGGATCACGGGCAACTGTCGTACAGCGACAACCCGACGTATATCCCGTACGAACGGCACCGCGTGATCCCCGCAGAACTGCCGCTGCCCGCGTGGATCAGCACCGTTGAGCAGGGAACAATGCTCATCGTCGATCAGCCCGCCGCGAAAGGCGTGCGCGATGGGATAGCTCTCGCGAAGATCGGATACCGCCCCGTGCCGCTGTACAACGGCGTGAGCGGGGTCGACAAGCACACGTCGATCGTCGACGTGCAGGACATAATGGCGGGGCTGTTTGAGGGTGCGGATATTTTGGAGACGCTCAGTATCCGCGACGACGCGCCGCCCGCGTTCCTGCTCGACTCGGAGCGCATGGACGGGCGTGACAGACTGCCCGGTATGTACGACAACCGCTGGTGCGTGTTCCCGCAGGATATGCCGTCGGCGGAGTATCTGCAAAAATACGGGATTCAAAAGGTTGTCGTGTACACGAGCGGGGTGCAGAACGACCTGTCGCACATTCTCAACCGCTATCAGGAGCGCGGGATCGGCATTTTTCTCTGCACGGGGGAGAGTACGCGGGCGTTGACCGTGCCGCGACCGTGGCACTTCAAGCGTCTCACCTACCGTTTTAACACGATTCTCAAACTGAGACGCAACGCGGCGGGCGGCTTCGGCGGGGAGATTCCCGAGCCGATGGCGATCAACTACACGGGCAGATACTACGGCATGGGCTGATGGGGGACAGCGTGATTTTTCAGACTGAGCGGCTGTATGTCCGCGAGATGAATATCGGCGATCTGCCGTCCCTCTCGAAAATTCTTCAAGATGCGGAGACAATGGCGGCATACGAACACGCGTTCAGCGACGCGGAGACGCTCGCGTGGCTCGACAGGCAGCTTGAACGCTACGCGGAACACGGTTTCGGACTGTGGGCGGTCGTGCTGAGAGCGACGGGCGAGATGATCGGTCAATGCGGACCCTCGGTGCAGGACGCGGACGGCGCGTCGGTGATTGAGATCGGGTATCTGTTTCAGCGCGCGTTTTGGCACAACGGATACGCAACAGAGGCGGCTGTCGGGTGCAAGCGGTACGCGTTCGGCGTGTTGGGCGCGGACGAGGTGTTTTCGATTATCCGCGACACGAATTTCGCGTCGATGAACGTCGCGATTCGCAACGGTATGACGGTGCGCGGCAGATTTACGAAGCACTACTACGGCGTGGACATGCCGCACTACATATTTTCGGTGAAAAAGACAGCGAGGTGACGCAATGCCCTTTACGATAGTCAGGCAGGACATCACAAAGATGACCGTTGACGCGATTGTCAACGCCGCGAACACCGCGCTGCAAGAGGGCGGCGGTGTCTGCGGCGCGATTTTCAGCGCGGCGGGCGCGCGTGAGTTGCAGGCGGCGTGCGACAAACTCGCGCCGATTGAGACGGGCGGCGCGGTCATAACGTCGGGGTTCAAACTGCCCGCGAAGTACGTTATCCACGCGGCGGGTCCGATATACCGCGGCGGCAAGCACGGTGAGGAGACGCAATTGCGCGGCGCGTACGTGAACTCGCTGCGGCTTGCGGTTGAGAACGGCTGTGAGAGCGTCGCGTTCCCTCTGATATCGAGCGGGATTTACGGATATCCGAAAGCCGACGCGCTGCGCGTCGCGACGGACGCGATACGCGACTTCCTGCGCGAGAACGATTTGGACGTGTACCTCGCCGTGTTCGACCGCGCGGCGTTCACGGTGAGCGAGAGTTTGATCGGCGCGGTGCAGAGCTACATCGACGAGCATTACGTCGAGGAACGCCGCGATTTGCGCCGCGTATTGCCCGATTTTGAGCGCGATTCGCTCGGTGCGGACGAAAAGTCTATCGTCAGCGTGAACTATCCCGCGCAGCAGATGGCGGAGAGTGTCGCCGCGCCGCAAAATCTCGCGGACATCGTCGGTCACCTCGACGAACCGTTCTCCGAGACGCTACTGCGGCTCATCGACGCGAGCGGCAGAACCGACGCGGAGGTGTACAAGCGCGCAAACATCGACCGCCGCCTGTTCAGCAAGATTCGCGGCAACGCGCACTACGCACCGAGCAAACAGACCGTCCTCGCGTTCGCCGTCGCGCTCGAACTGACGCTGCCGCAGACCGCCGACCTGCTCGAACGCGCGGGCTTCGCGCTGTCGCACAGCAGGAAGTTCGACGTGATAGTCGAGTATTTTATCGCGGGCGGGCGGTATGACGTGTTTGAGATCAACGAGGTGCTGTTTAGCTATGATCAGGCGTTGCTGGGAGGGTGAAAAATAATGGGAGAAAAAGCAGACGACAAAAGTGAATATGCAATGGGACTTCCGCAGGCACACTTAATTGCCTATTTTGACATGCTTGGATATAAAAAAGCGGTAGAAAACAATGAAAAAGAATACTTTGGAAAATTTGTTAGAGCAATGCTCAGTTTGCATTTGAATATGCACACGGTTTATGCCACAGACTTAATACGCTATTTGAAAGAACCTATTGAGTACAATCCAATTAAGTACAAGGTGTTCTCAGATAATATAGTACTTTATTGCCCATTCCCGAGTGACAATAATTCAAAAAACGTGCTGCTTTATAGAATGGCTGATTCGTGTCTGAATATTCAATGCCATTTTTCAAGAATAGGGATTCCCATAAGAGGCGCAATTACAGTTGGCAATATCTCAGCCAATAAAGATGTTATTTTTGGGGCAGGACTAATACGAGCTGTCGATCTTGAAAGAATTGCAAAATATCCTCGAATCATTATTGACACAATAATTGAAACGGACAATCTAAGTTATGTTCAGGTCATGCATGATGGAGAGTGGTTGTTTTTGGATTATCTTTCATATTACTATCTTCGTCAAGCTAATATTAATAGAATGCCAGAAAAAGAGCGAAAAGCACTTGAAAAACTATACGAAAATCTGCAACATCAATATTCTGGCATTGGAAATACTAATGTTGACAATCACGATTATACTGGACAACTCAATTCGTTCCTGTGTAGGCATAAAGAGTTAGTTGAAAGTATGGCAAATAATGGAGAGATAGTAGAAAAATATAATTGGCTGAAAAGTTACCACAATGCATTCGCACACGATCACGGATACGAAGAACTTACTGTTATTTAAAAGTTGCAAATGATACCCTCTCATTTGTCGCCCGCCATGCGACCTCACCCCCGCACTTCCCGTGTTATACTCCTGTTATCGTCGCGGGTGAGAATAATGGTAACGGATTGGTATTGCGCGAACCTTTCGTAGGGGTGGGTCTTGACCGACTCGGCCGAGAACCTATCGGACAGTGGGCGGGTCAAGACCCGCCCCTACGACAACGCGAATCGGGAATTGTGGTGCCGATAATGTTCAACGCATTGCGTCCACACCATGTGCGGTCACGGCTACCGCATTTATTTTTCAACGTTCCAATTCCCGTCATTGCGAGCGCACGAAGCAATCCAGTCCCCCCGCAACCTTGTCTAACCTCGCGTTTTGCGAGGGCTTGGACGGGGAAACGGGGTCCTGGATTGCTTCGCGCGGCTCGCAATGACGAGTGGGAAATAAATGCGGTAGTCGTGGGTTGCACAGCGCGGGGACTTGACAAAACGCGTCGAATCGGGTATAGTTTTGACACAATACCAACCTGAAAGGCGGGAAACCGACATGAATATCGGGATAATTAACTGTCAAAACGTGAAAGACGACTGCGGTTGCGTGAGCCTCGGCTGTATGACCGCGTTCAACACGCGCACCGCGTCGTTCGATCGCTACGAGGGCGAGGACGTGACGCTCGTCGGGTACAACTCCTGCGCGGGGTGTCCGACGCTGTACGCCTACGACAAGATTCTCAAACGCGTGAAACCGCTCGTCGAGTTCGCGCGCGCCGAGAAGATACATTTTTCGAGCTGCATGATGAAGATGTGTCCGTTTGTGCAGAAGTACAAACAGGTGATCGAGGAGAAATATCCGCACGTCGAGGTGATCCTCGGCACCGACGCGAAACCCGATCAGCCGCTCGACGCGATGGTCGACATCTTCCACCGCCTGCTGACCGACACGGACGGCGATCTCACCGACGAGTTCAAAAGTTTGATGGAGAAAGCAAAACTCGCACAGCAAAAGACTGCGGAATAGAGCACAGAACAGAAAAAAGCCTTGCGTCTCATTGAAACGCAAGGCTTTTTTGAGAGGTTAGATGTTAGAGGTTGGAGGTTAGAACGGGGATTGGACGTAGGGGCGGGGTCTACCCGCCCTGTGTGGTTTTTCCCGCGCGTTGTTTTCCCGCCCTGTGAGTATTTCCCGTGCGCTATTTCAGATATTCCCGCGCTTGTTGCGCCCCGCCTGTTTGCCGTAGCGCGAGCCGCCCTGACGCGGTACGGGCTTCGGCGACGGTGTTGAGCCGGGTCTCGGAACGGGTCTCGGCGACGCGCTTGCGGTCTGTTTCAGTACGGGATTCGGTGTTGCCGACGCAGTAGGTCTCGCGCCGCGGTCGGACTGCTGACGCTGAGAACGCGGCGGACGCTGCTGCTGTTTGGGTTCGGTGCGCACAAAGACCTGCATAGGATACGGGTGATCGTCCACGACAGGCACCTTGATTTTGATCAGCTTCTCGATATCGGCGAGGTACTCCTTCTCGTCGAAGTCGCAGAACGAGATCGCGATACCCGACAGCCCCGCGCGCCCCGTGCGCCCGATGCGGTGGACGTACGTCTCGGGGATATTCGGCAGGTCGTAGTTGATGACGTGCGAAATTTGCTCCACGTCGATGCCGCGCGCCGCGATATCCGTCGCGACGAGTGCGCGGACGCGTCCCGCCTTGAAGTCGGCGAGTGCGTCCTGCCGCGCGTTCTGGGATTTGTTGCCGTGAATCGCCTTTGCGGAGATGTTCGCCTGCGCCAGCAGCTTTTGAATCTTGTCCGCGCCGTGTTTCGTGCGTGAAAAAATCAGCGCGGAGACGATGCTCTCGTCGCCGAGCAGGTCGATGAGCAGATTGCCCTTGTTTACGCGGTCGACGAGGTAGACGT
Source organism: Oscillospiraceae bacterium (assembly GCA_031261585.1). GTDB lineage: Bacteria > Bacillota > Clostridia > Oscillospirales > Oscillospiraceae > JAIRRO01. Next base: position 9,355 of record JAISJJ010000028.1, on the reverse strand, counting down.
ACTGGTCGATAGCCTCGACGGTGGACGACACAGGCGTGACCGCGACGGTAACGGGGTCGCGCAGAATCGTCTTGGACAGCGTCGCGATCTCCTGCGGCACGGTCGCGGAGAACAGCAGCGTCTGCCGCTCCGTCGGCAGCTTGTCGATGACGCGCTGCACGTCGTGGATAAAGCCCATGTCGAGCATTCTATCCGCCTCGTCGAGTACGAGTACGGAAACGTCGTTCAGACTGCACAGTTTTTGGTTGATAAGGTCGATAAGCCGCCCCGGTGTGGCGACGAGGATATCGGGTCCCGCGTTGAGTTCGGCAACCTGCGGCACCTGCGACACGCCGCCGAACAGCACGGTCGTCCGCAGTTTCGTGTACCGCCCGTATGCGCGAAAACTCTCCGCGATCTGTATCGCGAGTTCGCGCGTCGGCGTCAGCACGAGCGCGCGGAGTTTGCGTTTACCCGTGGTGACGGACGGTTGATTATACAGCGTTTGCAGTATCGGCACGGCGAACGCGGCGGTCTTGCCCGTCCCCGTCTGTGCGCACCCCAAGAGGTCGCGCCCTTGCAGCAACAGCGGTATCGCCTCCGACTGAATCGGCGACGGCGTCACGTAGCCCTCTTTTTCGATTGCGCGCAAAATCGGGTCGATTATGCCAAGTTCCTTGAAAGTCATTGATTCTCCTGTTATTTTATAGTTTGTACATTATATACCCATTTGCGGAGAAAAGCAATGATTATCGTTGAGTTGCGCGCAAAAGTGTGGTAAAATTGCAGCAGAGAGAATTTTGCATCTTTATTGGAGGGGTACATGTTGAGCGAAATACGGGACGCGCTGAATCTGTTTGATATCTCAGACGCGATTTCTGCGGTGAAATATATTTTCAACGAGGTTTTTCCGACGAGGATAAAGATAATAGCAAAAGTGAGCTTTGAGAGCCGATTGCCGCTGATCGTCAAGCTGTCGCACGAGAGAGAACACACCCGACAAGCGATTGAGGAGCAGAGCGCGCTGTCGGAATGTCTGCGCAGTTTCGGTATTCGGACTGCGCGCCGATACAGGTCGCGCGGGGCGTACTGTGCGGTTGTGGAGGGGTTCGGATTGAGCCTGCACACAACCGTCGAGGACTATATCGGGGAGGAGATTGCGGTGATAACCGCCGAGCTTGCCGCGAAAATCGGCGTACTGCTCGCGCAAATGCACAACATCTCGGCGAGAAACGATCTGCACATCAACGCCGCGACGCTGTTCAACGCGGCGGGTGAGAACGACGTGAGCGGATACGCCACGTTCGTTGAGTTGCATAACGGCGGCAAGCTCGACAACGCGCTTGCGGAATATATTATTTCCCGATACACCGAGCGATTGGAGCGGATTCGCGCCGCGTGGGCGCATCTGCCCACATTTGCGGTGCAGGGCGACATCTCGGTGAACAACCTGACATGGATTGACGGCGAACTCGGCGTATTCGATTACAACAACGGCGGCGACGAGGTTTTGGTCAGCGACATGGTGCTTGAAGGGCTTCTCACCGCGCATGAGATGGATCTCGCGGACGGATTGACCGACGCGGACAGACCCGCGCTGTTCACGGCGTTTGTCGACGCATACACGCGCGAACGACCGCTGTCGCAAACGGAAATCGCCGTGTTGAACGACGTGTACGCGGTTGCGGAGTCGATGTGGTTCAGCAAAATCGTACACGCCGACGATTCGCTTGAAAAACTGGTCGAGCGCGGCGAAAACGACCGCGCCACATCGGTATTGCGCGCGGTTGCGGACATATTAGACGCGGAACGGTTCGCGTAAACGCTCGAAACAACGAGGTGAATCGCATGGACAACGCGGTGAAAGTATGAAAACACTCAATCTCGGGTTCCTCGCCCATGTGGACGCGGGCAAGACGACGACCGTCGAGCGGCTCTTGTACCTCGCGGGTGAGACGCGCAGTGTCGGTTCCGTGGACGCGGGCAGCGCGCGCACGGATTGGCTGGCGGTCGAGCGCGAGCGCGGCATATCGGTGCGCAGTGCGTGCGCGCGGTTGACGGTGGGCGACGTGACGGTGAATATCGTGGACACGCCCGGTCACGCGGATTTTGCGGGCGAGGTCGAGCGCGCGCTGTCGGTACTCGACGCGGCGGTGATCGTCGTGTCGGCGGCGGAGGGCGTTCAGGCGCAGACGGAGCAGTATTGGGCGGCGGCGCGGTCGCTCGGGCTGCCGTGCGTATTCTTCATAAACAAAATCGACCGCGCGGGTTGCGATCCCAACGCGGTTTTGGACGAGTTGCGGCGGCTCTGTTCGCCGTTCATCGTACCCGTCGGGCAACCGAGCGATTGCCTGTACGATATCGACGACGCGCTCGCCGAACGCTACCTGAACGGCGACGACATCACGCCGCGCATGCTCGAACAGGCGTTGCAGCGGCAGAGTTACGCGGCGAGGGCGTTCCCGTGCGTGTTCGGTGCGTCGATCAACGGAACGGGCGCGGACACGCTGCTCGACACGATTTTGAGGTATCTGCCGTCGCGTGAACTGTCGCCCGACGGCGAGCCCTCGGGCGTGATATACAAGGTTGAACACGATCCGCGCATGGGTAAGTTCGCGCACGTGAGACTTTTTACGGGTACACTGCAAAACAGAGACACTCCGATGTTAAACGACGCATTAAGCACCGATAAAATCATACAAATACGCAGAATTAACGGTTCAAAGCATGAAGATATCGGCGAGGTGAGCGGCGGCGATATCGCCGCGCTGTGCGGTCTGAAAAACGCGAAAATCGGTGATATCATCGGCGAACTCACGGCGAGAACGCGCCCGCGTCTTGCGGCGGCGGTGTTTTCCGTGCGCGTCATGACAGACGACGCGCAGTTGCCCGCGCTGCTGAAAGCTGTCGCGGAGTTGTCCGACGAGGATCCGCTGATGGCGTACGAGTGGAACACGGACGAGCGCGAGTTGACCGTGAGCGTGACGGGCAGGATACAGATCGAGATTTTGGAATACCTGTTGCGCGAACGCTATAACATCACCGCGCAATTCTCCGACCCGACCGTGATATACAAGGAGACCGCGACGCGCACGGGCGTGGGGTTTGAGGCGTACACGATGCCGAAACCGTGTTGGGCGATTGTGGAGCTGAGGATCGAGCCGCTGTCGCGCGGTTCGGGCTATCAATTTGAGTCGATTGCGGCACCGCGCGACATCGCGTACCGCTATCAGAGTCACGTCGAGACCGCGGTACCCGATGCGCTGAAACAGGGGTTGTACGGGTGGCAGGTCGAGGATGTGAAAGTGACGTTGACGCGCGGACAGCACCACCACATACACACGCACCCGCTCGATTTCTTCCTCGCGACACCGATCGCGGTCATGCGCGCGCTCACCGACGCGGGTTCAACACTGCTCGAACCGTTGGTACTGCTGAAATTGACCGCCGACGAGGGGTTGCCGGGCAAGCTCATCGGCGACATCATCGCCATGCGCGGGACATTCGACAGCCCCGTCATGTCGAACGGGCAGGTGCATATCGAGGCGACCGTACCCGTCGCGACGTCGACGGACTACCACGCGCGGTTCATGTCGCTGACCTCGGGGCGCGGCAAGTACAACGCATCGTTCTGCGGATACGCGGAGTGCGCGCTCGAACTCGGCGCGACAGCGAAACGGCGCGGGATCAACCCGCTCGACCGCGACAGGTGGATTTTAGCGCACAGGGGCGCGCTCAGGCTGTCGGAAAACTAAAGTTTTCCGACAGAAACGATGGACGAGAGCAGGACCTCGCCGTGCGCGGCGAGAAATGATAAGGGTTTCGAGAAGTGAATTCTCGAAACCCTTTGAATTTGGCATTTTTACCTCTGTCGCACGCCCGACGCACTGTCACCCCAACGAATCTTGCGAGATTCGTTGGGGACCCCGACTCCGACGGCAAAAATGATTTTCGCTACGCGAAAAGGACGTGGGACGCGGCGAGGTGACAGGTTGACGCTACCGTATCGCGCCGATGCTGTCGATGAAATCGGGGAATGTCGTCGTCAGCACGTAGTTCACGAACAGCAGGTCGCAGTCGTCGTACGACTTCACCTTGTTCACGACGCTGCCGCTGTACTGGCGCGGGTCGATGACGACGATGCGCTCATAGTGCGCGGCGAGGAACGGCACGAGCGCGTTGGCGTACGAGTCCTTTACGACGACGATCGTCTTGCCGTTCAGCGTGTTCGTCGTGAATGTGATGCTCGACTGGTCGCCGCCGATGAACGACCGATAGGTCGGCGTATCGTGCGGCACGAACAGGCTGTTGTTCGTCTCAATCGCTGGGTTTTTGTAGTGGACAATTGTGTCGGGATTTGCCGCCATGCCGTTGTTCGGCGCGGCGTTATACAGGTATCCGAGGAAGTTCGGGTACCGTTTTTTTTCAAACGCCGACAGCGGCAGCGGTTCAAACCCCGCGCTCTCAGCGAACGCTATGTAGCCGTAGTACGCGCCGAGTTGCGTCCAATGGTGGTCGGTGCGGAAATAGATGTACTCGTCCGTGTGGCGCGCGAGTTCGGCGTACGCGTCGACGGCTGTGATGCCAGCGTCATAGCGACCGTACACGTCCGCGATACCCTCGCGCTCATCGTCGCACACGTCCGCGTACTCGGCGGGCAGGAACGCGACGCGCGTCGGCGCGAGCAGGGAGAACACGCGCGTCGTGTCGGGCAGCGCGGCGCGGTAACGGTTCAGCGTCGCGGCGTACGACTTCGCGGGTGTCGATTTGTAGTAGTACAACTCGGCGATGCTGTCGGAGAAGCGGATATAACTGCCGATGATGCGCCCGTTCTGCAACCCGCCCCACGAGTCGCCGTCGGGCGGTTCGGGTGTCGGCGTCGGGGTAGGCTCGGGTGTCGGAGTGGGCGTAGGAGTGGGTGACACGTCGGGCGACGGAGACGGCGTGGGCGTAGGTGTAGGTGTCGGTGTAGGTGTCGGCGTTGGAGTTGCGGTGGGCGATGGCGACGGCGACGGCGCGGGTGTCGGTGCTGGTGCGAAGTCCAGCGCGTAACTCTCGCGCATCCACAGCGCGGCGGTCACGAAATCCGCGCGGTAGCCGACGCGGTCGGACAGCCACGCCTCGAAATCCGTGTCAAAATCGTCCCCGAAAGTCGTCGGGAACTCGTTGAGCGCGCGATTCTCGCGCTCAATCGTGCGCAAATCCTGCGGGAACACCGTGACCATGACGATTGCGGCGGCGAGCAGGGCGATGAAAACATAGATGTTCAGCTTTTTCATAGGGTTAAATATTTTCGCTTTCCATTCTCAAATTATAGAAAAATTGCAGCCATTCGGGTAAGTCTGTGACCTCGGTTTTTAATTTTTCGAGCGTCCGCTTGCCAACGCGCCTATCGAGAATCGCAAGTAGCCGCACGAGTAGGTTTTCCGATTGCAGCGATACAAAAATGGTGTTTTCAAAGTATAAATCGACCGCGAATCCGAAAGCCCAAGGTGTAAACAAGCCGTTTCCCGCGTATTCCGCTTCCGTCTCGGCGTAGAGTTGACCTCGGCTTTTGCCGACGCGAGGTTTTTGAATAGCCGCGTTCGTTATCACTCCGTCAACAGAAAACGGCATGTTAATAACTTCCTTTCTGTCGACCAGAATTGCCACGCGCCCATGATCATCGTGCGCTTTGCGATAACGTGTGGCAAAGTACGACACGCGTCCTTTCAGAGATTCACACAGATAATCCTGTTCGAGCATGCGCCGTAGCTTCGACCACCTCATATTCACGATATTCTCCTAAAATTTGAAATACAGGAACGGGCTGTACGTGTTGCCGACTATCGCGATGAAACTCAGCGCGAACAGCACGACGTTGCGCACCGCCGAGAAAATCGGGTACTCGTAGAATTTCGCGAATTTTTTACCGATGATCCTCGGCAGCGATGTGGAGAACAGCACCAGAACGGGCAGCAACAGCGCGTTCGCCTGAAGCGTACTCGTCGCGCGGAAGTCGGTCGCCGCCGCGCCGCCGAACGCCGCGCTGAAAAACGCGCCGAGCCGCGAGATGTCCGTGAAATAGAAGATCGCCCAGCCGATCAGAATGATGAACACACCGTAAAGGTGTCCGATCACGCGCGGCAGACGCTCCAAAACGCGGAGCAGCGCGAATTTTTCAATCAGCAGCACAACGGCGAAGTACGCGCCCCAGAGTATGAAATTCCAGCTCGCGCCGTGCCACAGCCCCGTCAGCAGCCACACAATGATGATGTTGCGCGCCTGAAAGCGGCGGTTGCCGCCGAGCGGAATATACACGTAGTCGCGGAAAAACGTCGACAGCGAGATGTGCCACCGCCGCCAGAAATCCGTCGCCGAGCGCGCGACGTACGGGTCGTTGAAGTTCTCGGGGAAGTTGAAACCGATCATCTTTCCGAGACCTATCGCCATGTCGGAGTAGCCCGAGAAGTCGAAGTATATCTGGAACGCGAAGAACGCGACGCCGAGCCACGCGCCCGCCGCCGTGAGTTTTCCGCCGCCGAGCAGCGTATCACACGCGAGACCCGCAGAGTTCGCGAGCAGAACTTTTTTCGCCAGACCGCCGCAGAAACGCGACACGCCGTCCGAGAACTCGGCGGATTTGATCTGCGGGCGCGCGAGCTGCGTTTCAACGTCCGCATAGCGCGCAATCGGACCCTGTACGAGCTTCGGGAACATCGTGACGTACGACATGTACGCGACGAACGAGCGTTGCGGCTGAGATTTGCCGCGGTACACGTCGATGGTGTAGCTGAGCACCTGAAACGTGTAAAACGAGATGCCGACGGGCAGCGAAAACGTCGGCACGGCAAGACTCAGATGAAACGCCGCGTTGAGATTCACGACAACGAACCCCGAGTATTTGATTGCGGCGAGCAGTCCGAGATTTACCGCGACAGACACGACGAGCGCGAGTTTGCGCCTGTCGGGGCGGCGCGCCATGACGCGACCGAGCGCGTAGCTGAGCGCGCCCGAGAAAATCAGCGGCGCGAGCACCCAAATCGGCTGACCGTACGCGTAAAACACGAGCGAGAACAGCACGAGAACCGCGTTGCGCCATCTCGGCAGCAACGCGTAGACGACGAGGAACGCGGGTAGGAATACGCACAGGAACGCGAGAGATGAAAAGACCATTTTGCAGCGAACACCTCGGTTCTATCGGTTTTCTATCTCAACAGTTTGCGGAATACCGCGGTAGTCCTTGTATACACTCTTGTAATAGTTCGTCACGGGGTTGAGCTGCCACGCGTAACCGTTGTCGTCCACGCTCAACACCACGATTGTGTCCGCTTTTTGCGCGATCTGCTCATCGACGAACCGTTCGCGCAGAACAACATCGCGCGTGATGCCCGCGTATACCCAAAACTTCGACGCGACGCACACGACGCACAGCGCGATTATCGCGCGTTTTACGGTGCCGATAACGCGCGCGTCGAATGTATCGCGCAGATGCTCCGTGAGCGTCACAATCATCACGGCGTACACGCAGTAGGACACGAAGAAACAGCGCGGTCCGAGCGGTTCCACGGGGACGAGCGGCACATTGAGGAATATGAGCGCGAGCAGACAGAAGCCGAGCTTTGTCCGCACAATACCCCTCGGCACGTAACGCAGAACCGTGACGATGAGCGCGGCGGCGAATAGCGCGGCGAGTGCAAGCTGCACAATCTGCATCGCACCCGCGCCGCGCAACCCCGAATACAGCGCGACGACGACAATCCATGCGGCGTACAGCATAAAATACGCGCCGAGCGCGCGCGACAACGCGTCTTTCCGCGCGGTGCGGCGAAGCGCGATATACATCAGCGCGCAGAGGAGTACGACGGCGCACACGTTCAGCAGAAAGAGTTGCGACACCATGTATTTCGTGTTTTGGACGGAGATGTGTAGCAGCTCCGCGAGTTTAGGCATGGCGTGCGCGTCACTGCGCTCGGGTGACAGATACGCGGGGTTTGTGAACATCGCGGCGGCACCGAGGACGAAGCCGATGAGCGCGAACGGCAGCCCGCCGAGTTTTTGCCGTCTCACGCGCGCGTATACGACAGCCGCGAGCGTCAAAAGTACCGTCGCGACCGTGATGTGCTCCGCGAACAGTTGGCACACGAACGCGAGCGGCAACGCCAACGCCTGAATCGGTCTCGATTTCGCCCGAAGCGCGATCAGCGCGACCGCGAGTATGAGCGCGACGGACAGCGTGTAGTTCACGAAACCCGATGTCCACTGGAACACCTGCGTATACATCGTCTGCGGAACGAAAACAAGCAACGTCGCCGAGAGCGTGAAATACCGCGTGCCGCCGCCGAGTTTCGCGACGGCGTAAGCGATAAACGCGATTGTGCCGCCGACAATGATCGGGCGCAGCGCGGGCAAGCGCACGAGCAGTTGGACGATGAGATTACCCGCGTATCGCCCGTTGAACGCCGCGAAATAGACGCGTCCTGTACCCCACTGCCAGTCGTCGCCGCTGAGCGGGTACAGCGCGGCGAGCAGTATCATGGCGGCGGCGAACAGGAATATCGGCAGGTTGCGTCTGTTAGCTGACTTCGCCATCGTTGACCTCAAATTCTGTCGCGCGCATAGCCGACAGTGTTTTGGCGAGCAGTTCGTCGAGCGTCCAACCGAGCATCGCGGCACCGCGCTCAATCACGTCGCGCGAGCAACCCGCCGCGAACTTGCGGTCTTTGAACTTCTTACGCACGCTCGACACCTCCATATCCTGCGTCGACTTCGACGGGCGCATGAGTGCCGCCGCCCAGATAAGCCCCGTGAGCTCATCGACGGCGTACAGCACGCGCTCCATCTCGTGTTGCGGCTCAATGTCGACGGTCAGCGCGTAACCGTGGCTCGCGACGGCGCGGATCAACCGCTCGTCGATATCGCGCTCGCGCATGATCTCCTGAACCTTGATGCAATGCGCGTCGGGGAACTGCTCAAAATCGAGGTCGTGCAGCAGTCCGACGACAGCCCAGAAGTCCGCGTCGTCGCCGTAGCCCAGTTCAACCGCGAACCACCGCAGGACACTCTCGACCGTGCGAGCATGCCGCAGGTGAAAATCGTCGGTATTGTACTCGCGGAGCAGCGTCCACGCCGCGTCACGCGTCGGGATTGTTGACATGTTGTGATACCTCTGTTGTTGATGTTGCGCGCGGCGTTGCGCGGTCGGAAACAAGACGGGGGACAAACACCGCCGACTGCGGTCGGAAACAGGACGGGGGACAAACCCCCGCCGACTGCGGTCGGAACCAGGACGGGGGACAAACCCCCGCCGACTGCGGTCGGCACCCCCTTTCCGAAAGGGGGCAAGGTTGGACGGGGATTACGGCGGCGGACGAGGGACGTTTTGGACGATGGCGGG
>JAISJJ010000005.1 GCA_031261585.1 Oscillospiraceae bacterium | reverse complement strand
CCTCGCCCGTGTTATAGAAGATGCCGAGTTCCTGCGACGCGCGCGCGAGACTCTCGTGCGCGTTGTACGATATCGAGCCGTAGCTCATCGCGGAGAACATGACGGGCAAGCTCAGTTTGAGCTGCGGCGTGGTTTTCGGCACGATCTTGCCGTCCGCGTCGCGCGTGATCTCCTGCGACTTCGCGCCGAGAAAGACGCGCGTCTCCATCGGTTCACGCAACGGGTCAATCGACGGATTCGTGACCTGTGACGCGTTCAGCAGGATTTTATCCCAGTAAATCGGGTAATCGTTTGGGTTGCCCATGCTCGACAGCAGGACGCCGCCCGATTCCGCCTGCTTGTACACCTCGTAGATATTCTTCTTGCTCCACGATGCGTTCTTCTTGAAATCATGATCCGTCGGCACGATTTTCAGCGCGCGCGTCGGACATATCGACACACAGCGGTGGCAGTTGACGCACTTCGTGTCGTCCGACACCATCTTCTTCTCGTCCGAGAGATACTCGTGCGCCAAATTAGAGCATTGACGCTCACACGCGCGGCAAGCGATGCACTTGTCGTAGTTGCGCACAATCTCCTGATCGGGATACACGTATGTAATAGGCATTACCTTGCACCTCCGTAAAACTTTGCGTGAGCCTCGGGTGTGAGCCGCGCGAATACGCCCTCGCCGCCCGTAGGAGCCCAGATGCGGTCGAGTTCGGGTTCCAGCACGCGTATCGCCGACTCCTCGCTCGCCACGTACAGGCGGTCGCCCTTCTCGGCGGCGACCATCGAGCGCAGTTTCAGACGGTCGTTCAACGCCATCATGCCGCCCTCGAACCCGACGAGAATCGAGAACGGACCCGTTATCAGGTACGGCGCGAACACGGTGCGGTAGTACTCGAACAGAGCCTTTTGATCAGGCTCCATCTTGTCGATTCGGCTCCAAAACGGCGCGGCGATGACGGAGCAAATCTCCTCGTGCGACAGACCTTTTTTGCGGTGCAGGTAGTCGATCAGGTACGCGATAACCTCTGTGTCGGTTTGCAGCGTACACGGATAGCCGTACATCTCGATACTGCGGCGGTTCGCGTCGTAACTCGAAATCTCGCCGTTGTGGACGACCGTGCAGTCGAGCAGCGAGAACGGGTGCGCGCCGCCCCACCAACCCGGCGTATTCGTCGGGTACCGACCGTGCGCGGTGAAACAGTAGCCCTTGTAATCTTCGAGTTTGTAGAAATTCGCGACGTCCTCGGGGTATCCGACCGCCTTGAACACGCCCATATTCTTGCCCGACGAGAACACAAAACTGCCCTCAATGTCCTTATTTATATGGAATACGCACTGCGCGACATACTCGCGCTCGTCGACGAGCGACTTTTCGAGCTGGCTGCGTTTCGGCGCGGCAAAATACCGCCAGATCAGCGGCTCGTTCTCAATGCCTATGGTGCGGCGCGTCGGGATATTCGACGAATCGTTGATATCAAAACGCTCGTTTATGTACGCCTCACACCGCAGCTTAGCGTCCACGTCATTGTGGAAGATATGCAGCGCGTAGTCGTTTTTGTGTTCGGGGTAAATGCCGTAAGCCGCGAAACCGCCGCCCAGTCCGTTGGAGCGTTCGTGCATGACGGCGATGGATTTGACAATCTCGTCGCCCGCGAACAGCGTTCCCGATTTTGAGAATATGCCCGAAATCGCACAGCCGGACGGTATCCTCACCTGACCCTCAATCATGAATTATCCTCCCACGATAAACCGCAAAAAATGCAGATTACTCTATATTATAACTTATATTTTTTATTTGTCAATGTGAGAATAAGGTAATAAACTGTGGATATTTTTGATATTTGACGGTTTTGGGGTGTGTCGCGCGGTTTTCGCGCTTTCGTAGGGGACGCCGCCCTCGGCGTCCCGTCGTTTTGGAAACTGCCCTCTGAGAACGGGACGCCGAGGCGGCGTCCCCTACGGAACAATATGCATGGCGGATACCGTTTCACATCGTAGGGGCGACCATTGGTCGCCCGTTAAACATTTCTTAGGTTCTGCGGGCGACCGATGACCGCCGATACGAGAACGCCATGCGTCAAGCGGTTTTGCGTAACACGCCCACGCACAACAAAACAAGGGTCACGGCACGCCGCAACCCCTGTCTCATATCCTCTACTCGCTTATCTCTCCTCGGGAATGATGACCCACGCGATGATGTACGCGAGCAAGCCCGTGCCGCCGACGAGTATCAGCAACGCCCAGATCAGTCGCACGATGGTGGTGCTGATACCGAAATACTCGGCGATACCGCCGCAAACCCCGCCGATCTTGCGGTCGTGGCGGGAGCGAAACAATTCTTTTTTCATGGTGTTCCTCCTTCTTGACTGTGTTTGTATCTCATTTTAACCCGAAACACCTTAATTTGTCAGTGTTTTGAGGTTAAAGCTGTATTAAAATTTGTTTATCAGCTCAAACAGCCGCTCCACCAACTCGCCCTCGGGTACTTTCGCGACGATCTCGCCGTGGCGGAACAGCAAACCCTCGCCGCGCCCGCCCGCGATACCGAAGTCGGCGGCGCGCGCCTCACCCGGCCCGTTGACGGCGCAACCCATGACCGCGACGGTGATATCGCGGTCGCCGAGTGTTTGCAGACGTTTCTCGACCTCGCGCGCCACGGGGATCATGTCGTACTCCGTGCGCCCGCATGTCGGGCAGGATATCAGCCGCGCACCCGAACGCAGTCCGAGACTGCGCAGAATCTCAATCGCGGCGGCGACCTCCTGCACGGGGTCTGCGGTCAGCGAGACGCGAATCGTGTCGCCGATACCCTCCGCGAGCAGGGTTCCTATGCCGACG
>JAISJJ010000158.1 GCA_031261585.1 Oscillospiraceae bacterium | reverse complement strand
AAGAATCCCCCTGACAATGCGCATTAGTCGGGGGATTCTTCGCTTCGCTCAGAATGACAGTAGGTGACGGCGCACTTTACAATACGCGACAAAGCGGACGATTTTTCAATCGTCCGCTTTGATGTGTATTGTGTCAGTTGTCGCGCAAGCCGCGCAGCAGTTTCATTACGTCCTCGATGTTGTAGCCGTATTCGTCGGGGTCGTCGAGTATCCGCTTGATGAAATTCTGCTCCTGCTCGTCAACCCACGCTTTGCGCATATCAGGCGCGGGCTTCGCGGGGCGCGCGTCGTCGTACATCTTTTCGAGCAGCGAAATCAGCCGTTGATTCGTGGTTTCACGCGCGAGAACGACGTTTCCGATTGCGTGCGATTGCTCGCCGCCCGCGACCTCGTTGTATACGCCGCTGAGTTTCGCCATCGCGTTTTTGAGGTGTTCGGTGTCGGCGATTATCGCGTCGATGCGTTGCAGAATGTCGGCGGGGGTGACGTTGCCGATTGCCGCGGATTCGGGCGGTTTGATGATCTGCCGTACGTCGGGCGGGTTGACCGCCGCCGTGTTCGGTATCGGCGTAAACTCGGGTTGCTTCGGCAGTTCGAAGCCTTTCGGCTGTTCGGCGGTGACGTTGTTTGTATTGTCAGACATGATGTCCTCCGTTAAATGTTCGGGAGGACGCGCGAGAATGATCTTCGTGTCGTTTTCCCAACGCGCCCTGCCGTTTTTGACAAGCCCTTTGGCTCGTTTCGGATAGGTAACGCCGTAGGAAACGCCATGTTCATCGACCACTTCGATGTTTTTTGCCATGGGTATCTCTCCCCTCTATTCAGTTAGCCGACGACGCGGCGTTGCGGACGCTGTTTGTTGTCAGGGGTGCCGTCCCCGTTCCGCAAAGGTATTGTAACACGCAGAGTTGCGGCTTGTCAACCACGATTTATGCAAAAAACATAAAGGCAAACGCCCTGCCTGGGGATTATATACATAAATATAAGTATACAATATATGATAAATATTACTAAAATTATGTATTGACACAACAAATTTTGTATGCTAATATCTCAATATAGTAATGGAGGATTTTTCCGACTATTGCTAAATTTATCTATGGAGGAAATGAACAGTGTATCCCAAAACAAAAAAAGAACTTACTCGCCGAGCGTATTCTCGCGCTACTCCTGAGCATTGTGCTGGTGTTCATGTTAATTCCGCTGTCCGCGAGCGCGGCAACGCCCGAACCTGACCCTGACGCCGAGGACGCACCCGAAGCTGCTGCGGGATTTACCATCGCCGTGTCGCTTACACGCGTTGGAAACACCATCTATTGGGCATTTCCGACACCGCCAACTGCGCCGACGCCCATGCTGACAGTTGTAACATTTAACGCAAGCACCGGGGCAATTGACGGCGTGGTTGGCACAAACATGACAACTCAAACCGGTCAATTTTCGTTTTCTGTGCTGCGGGGAAAAGAGTGTTGCGCGCGCGTAGGTGTAGCCGGACTTGGTATAGGATACGAAATGTACTTTATATCATAACAATTACGAATAATGAAAGAGGAGAACAAGACCATGGATAAGGACAAGCCGAACCAAGACAAGCTGGCTGCGTTGCGCAAACTTGCGGGCGAGCAAAAAACAGCACCAGATGTGGACACATCGCTTGCCTGGCGTTTTGACGCGCTGAAAGAACTTGATATAAAACCGATCACAATAAGTCTCGCGACCGACATTGACGTGCGCGTGATTGAGCAGATGTATGAAACCGGTTCCAGAAAACCGTTGCAGGACAGGTTTGTATTTACGCCCGGTGAGCCTGTGAAATACGAACCGCTTGTGGGCGACCCGTATGTTGAGGTGCATATGTTTAACGGTGCGCCGGATTTTATGCGGCTTGAAAATCTGTTACTCGCGTTTTCGATGTACCACGATGCGCCGCTGGCAGACGGAAGCGGCGCGCAGGAGATACTGAATTCGCTCATTACTTATTTCGAGTTGTCTTCGGAGACGGTGTCAATATTATCCGGTATCGCAACTGATAAGGTCGAGGCGTTCAGAACGGATCTCGGCAGCCTGACAAGCGACGAAAAATACGTTCTGAACACAGTGGTGCTGGAGTTGAAAGCATTGCTCGGTAGCACCCTGCGCTACAGACTCGCAGACCGCCCCGGCTCACTATAAGGGTGTGTTGCGCCGTTCAGTAACAAATCAATGAATAAACAAGGGACGGGGGTCGCGGCAAAACCGCAACCCCCATCCTCATTATCAATTGTCAACTGTCAATTACTTCTCGTCGTACACCGCGTTGTGCGTCAGGAAGCTGAACGCCTGCTTGAACCCTGCTTTCTCGGGTTCGTCGGGATACGCGCGCTCGATTGCGGCGTGTTTGTGCTTCATCGAATCGCGGAATTCCGTGTGCGTGAAGATGTACAGCGCGCCCGACTCTATGCCGCGCACGACGTACTCGCCCGCCTGTTCGCCCGTCAGCAGGAACGACGAGAAATCGAACACAGGGGGCGGCGCGACGAAGCCCGCCGTGTGCGAGTCGCCCGTCGGTATCTCGGGCGGAGGGGTCGGCGCGAAAATCTGCGTCGGCGTCTCCTCGTTCGCGAGCTCGGCGGGGCGCACTTCCTTGCTCGACACCGAGAGGTTGCCCTGCACGGGACCGGGCGCGAACACGGACGCGTCGACGTTCGTTCCCGCGAGATCGCCTTTGAGCGTCTCGGTGAGCGCGACGACGGCGGCTTTCGTCATGTTGTACAGCGCGGCACCGGGTACGACGTACATGCCCGACTGCGACGCTGTGGACACGATGTGCGACGGTTTGCCCGATGCGAGGAATTTCGGCACGAACGTGATGATGCCGTTCAGGATACCCTTGATGTTCACGCCGACGATGAAGTCCACGTCCTTGAACGTGTTCAGCCAGACCTTGCCCATCGGAGCTTCGACACCCGCATTGTTCACGAGAATCTCAACGCCGCCGAACACGCCCCACGCCTCGTCCGCCGCCTTGCCGTACGCTTCGCGGTCGGTCACGTCGAGACGGATACCGTACGCAGGGTACTTGTTGTCGCTGAACCAGACGAGTGCTTCATCTATCGCGCTCTGCCGAATGTCCGCGATGATGATGTTCGCGCCGTGTTTCGCGAGTGCCTTTGCGATGCCGAATCCGACGCCCGACGCGGCTCCCGTGACGAATGCGGTGCTGCCCTTGATAGTGATTGCCATGCTTCATACTCCTTTTTTGTGTAAAATGTAGATATATAGATTGTAACACCCCCGCCGCAAGATTGCAAGAGGTGATTTTGCGAATATCAAACTGCAACAAACTGCAACAAACGATAACATTGAAAAACTCATTGGAATATCAAGAAAATATTGTGTAAAAGTTCAAAAATACACGTGACAAACCCGCAAACTTATGGTATAATGACTTAGAGGGATAGGCTAAGCATCCATGCGGACAAACTATCATCTGTATCACCAGTCTTTACAAGGAGGACGTTATATGTACTCACAGCAATCAACGCAACAGGCGGCGACAGAGCTGATCACCGCCGCTCCCGAGCTGCTGCGCGAATTTCGCTGTCCCATCTGCGGCGAGGTTTTCGGCACTTACGAGCAGCTTCAAGACCACTACGCCGCGAGCCACGAGGGTGCGGTCACGCCTGTCACCGTGTCGCTGCTCATCAACGGCAAGCGCACGCAGGTGCTCATCGAACCCCACTGGACGCTCCAACGCACGCTCCAATTCCGTCTCGGACTCACGGGCGCGAAGCACATGTGCGACAAGGGCGTGTGCGGTTCCTGCACCGTCATCGTCGACGGACGCGCCGTGCTCGCCTGCATGACGCTGACGGTCGAGGTCGAGGGCAAGGACATTGAGACGGTCGAGGGTATCGCCGCGAACCCCGCGTGGAAACCCCTGATCGACGCGTACTGCCGCTGGGACGCGATGCAGTGCGGCTACTGCACACCGGGATTCCTCGTGTCGGCGAAGTCACTGCTCGACCACAACCCGAACCCGACCGAGCAGGAGTGCAAGGAAGCTCTCGCGGGCAACATCTGCATCTGCGGCACGTATCCGCGCCACTCGCAGGCGATCCTCGAGGCGGTCTACAACATCGCGAACCCGCCACCTCCCCCCGCGCCCCCCATGGGCTTCGGCGGACCGGGAGGACCCGGCGGTTTCGGCGGACCGGGCGGACCCCCGCCGCAGGTTCCGTAAGCGCGAACCGTTGAAAGTGAAAGGTAAAGGAGCTTAAATATGGCTATTTCCAATATGGAGCAACTGGTCGGCGTAAACGACAAACGCATGGATTTCCGCGTCGTCGGTCAGCGCAATCTCCCCGGCAAGGTGTCCTACGCACTCGCGACGGGTGTCGCCAAGTTCGGTATCGACTACACATTCCCGAACATGCTGTTCGGAAAATTCCTGCGCAGTCCGTACGCCAACGCTTACGTCAAGATCAAGGACATCTCCAAGGCACTCGCGATCCCCGGTGTGGTGGACGTCGTAGTGTGGGACGATCCCGACATCGTGAAGCTCGGCGGCGGCGGCTTCGGTCCCTCCCGCCCGTGGCTTGACGACTACGCGGACGCTGAGGGTGCTGAGGTCGGCGCGATTGTCGTCGCGGAGAACGAGGACATATGCGATCTCGGCTTGAAGGCACTCGAACTCGAATGGACTGTCCTGCCGCACATCGTCGACGTTGAGAAAGCGCACGCGAACAACGCGACGATGCCGACGATTCGCCCGTCCACGATGAACTTCGGCGGCGGCATGTTCGATGCCGCGCCCGCCAAACCGAAAGAGAACAACGTGTCGTTCGCCGACACGATTCAGGGCGACGTGGACGCGGAATTTGCCGTGACGAAGCCCGAGAACATCATCGAATACCGTCTGCAACTGCCGACGTTCGCGTCGCACATTCCGAACCCGCCGTCCTCCGTCGCGTACTGGTTCGACGATCCGTATCACCCGAGTTCCAAGTCTCTGCGCGTCGAGGGTGCGGTGCAACGCCGCGACTCCGTAGGCTCGATGTACGGCGTGTCCAACGAGATGACCGTGCAGGAGGGTATCTTCCAAGGCGGCAAGTACTGCGACTGGGGTATGCGCCGCAGTCAGGAGATCGCGCCGCTGCTCGCGAAACGCACCGACCGCCCCGTGCGCGTCGCGGACGAGCGCGAGGACACGTTCGGCTTCCTGATGAACGAGCGTTTCCTGTATCTGAAAATCGCGCACACGGACGAGGGTCTGATCACCGCGATTGACGACTTCTCGATAGCCGACGGCGGTATGCAGGGCAACTCGTCGTTCGGCACCGCGAACGATCAGGGTTACGGACCGTACTACACGTTCAAATGCCTGAATATCCGCCAGCACATGGAGACCGTGGACTCGAACCGCGGCAAGATGTTCCTGTCGGGTCAGCACTGCCCGTTCAACTGGGACAGCGGCACGATGGCAATCTACCTCATCGCCGAGAAACTCGGCAAAGACCCCATCGACATCATGCGCCTGAACCTGCACGGACCCACGTCGCAGGAGGATCCGAACCCCGTCCTGTCGTTCGAGGAGATTTCCAAGGCGGGCAAGGAGATGATGGACTGGGATTGGCACGCAACGGGCGCGCGTACCCTGCCCGACGGTCGCAAACACGGCGCGGCTGTGCGTTACCAGATGTGTCCGCGCCACGCGTTCTCGGGTTACAACTGCAAGCTCGAACTGCGCGGCGGCAAGGTGCATCTCCCGACGCAGGGACCCGTCACGGGTATCTACGCCGTCGAGTGCAACGCGATGGTCGTCGCCGAGGAACTCGGTCTTGAATATGACGACATCATCGTCGACTTCGACTGGCGCGAGCGTTTCACCCCCGTCGGCGGCGGTTCGGACGGTTCCACCGCGTCGAGCTGGGCGATGAAAGAGTGCGCGAACATCCTCAAAGAAAAAATTCTCGAGGCGACTATCAACCAGTTGAAGAACCCGCCCGCACCGAGCATGTTCGGCGGCTTCGGCGGTTTCGGCGGTCCCCCGCAGCCCGATCCGTTCGAGGGTGTGACCTCGGCTGACGAGCTCGACCTCGCGAACGGCATGGTCGTGCTGAAATCCGACCCGACAAAGGGCAAACCGCTCGCACGCGCCGTCTCCGCGAACATCTTCGCGACGTTTGAGGGTCGTCCCCCCGCCGCGATTTGGAGTCTCGGCATGGGCAAGATGCTTGACACGATGAACATGGTGTTCACGGAAGTCGCGGTCGACGAGGACACGGGAGAGGTCGAGATTCTGCGCTTCGGCGTCGCGATTGACCCCGGCAAAGTCCTGCGCATGACCTCGCTCGAGAGCCAGTGCGATCAGGTTATGTACTTCTCGCAGGTCTGCCAGACGCTCAGCGAGTACGTGTACGACGAGCGCACGGGCGTGCAACTGACGAACAACATGATTGATTACCGCTGGGTGACACCGCTCGACGCGGCTCCTGTCGACCACGCGATTGTCGAGTCACGCTCGGGCAACGCGGCATACGGCGCGTCAGGTATCTCGCACTCGATGGCGAACACGCATCTCGTCATCATCGCCATCCACAACGCCATCGGAGTGTGGGTAGATCCGCCCGCGACACCGAACAAGATACTCGCCGCGATGGGCAAAGCATAAGGGGAGGATTAACATGAAATCTTTTAAGCATACCAACGCCAAGAGCGTTGAGGAAGCCACCGCAATCCTCGCCGAGGGCGGCGCGAAAGTCGTCGGCGGCGGCACCGATATCCTCGGGACACTCAAAGACGATATCCTGCCCGTCTATCCGACGGCACTCGTGAACCTCAAAACGGTTCCCGATCTCGACTATATAAAAGAGGAGAACGGCACGCTGAAAATCGGCGCGACGACACTCCTGAGCGATGTCGCGTCCAGCGCGATTGTCAAAGACCGTTTCACCGCGCTCGCACAGGCGGCGCAAGCCGTCGCGTCCCCGCATCTGCGCGATATGGGTACCGTCGCGGGCAACATCACGCAGTTGCCGCGCTGCTGGTACTTCCGCAAGGCGGATAACCGCTTCTACTGCAACCGCAAGGGCGGAGACGAGTGCTACGCGATACTCGGCGACAACCGTTACCACTCGGCATTCGGCGGCAAGCGTATCCACGCGTCGCCCTGCACGGGTGAATGTCCCGCCGCGACGCGTATCCCCGACTACATGCAGCAGATTCGCGAGGGCAACTGGGACGAAGCCGCGCGGATACTCATGGAGGTCAACCCGCTGCCTATCGCCACATCTCGCGTGTGCGCGCACTTCTGCCAGTCGAAGTGCAACCGCTGCAACACCGACGAATCGGTCGGTATCGCGAATGTCGAGCGTGTGCTCGCGGACTACATCTTTGAGAACGCCGATAAGTTCTACTACCCGCCCGCGAAAGAGACGGGTAAGAGCATCGCGATCATCGGTTCGGGTCCGTCGGGTCTGTCCGCCGCGTTCTACCTGCGCAAAGCGGGCAACAAGGTCACGATTATCGAGCGTCTGGAAAAAGCGGGCGGCATGCTCCAATTCGCGATCCCCGCGTACCGTCTGCCGAAGAACCTCGTCGATGAACTCATCGCGAACTACGAGAAGATGGGCATCGAGTTCAAGTGCAACGTCAATGTCGGCGTCGACATCACGCCTGACGAGATCGAGAAGCAGTACGACGCGGTCATGTACGCCACGGGTACGTGGAAACGCCCCGTCCTCGGCATCTCGGGCGAGGAACTGACCGTTTTCGGTCTGAAATTCCTCACGGAGTGCCGCAAATGGTTCGAGGACAACAAGCTGTTCGGCAAAGAAGTGTTCGTAATGGGCGGCGGTAACGTCGCGATGGACGTCGCCGTCACCGCGAAGCGTCTCGGCGCGTCGAAAGTCACGCTCGCATGTCTCGAACCGCGTGAGCGTATGCCCGCCAGCGCGGAGGAGATTGCGCGTTCCGAGGAAGAGGGCGTTATCGTGATGCCCGGTTGGGGTCTCAGCCGCGTCATCGAGTCGGCGGACGGCAAGGCGCAGGCTATCGAGTTGCAACGCTGCCTCAGCCCTTGGGACGCGACGGGTCGCTTCAATCCGCAGTACGACCCGAACGATCTCATGGTCGTCGAGTCCGAAAATCTGCTCATGGCGACGGGACAGCAGGTCGACCTGTCGTACATCGACGAGAAGTACGCGGTTCAGCTCACGGCGCGCGGACTGATCGAGATCAACAACGAATCCATGACGAACCGCCCCGGTGTGTTCGCCGCGGGTGACGCGACACTCGGCGCGGGTACCGTAATCCGCGCGATTGACAAGGGACACACGGCAGCGCGCGGTATCAACCGTTATCTCGAGACGACACCCATCGAGGACGAGGTCGTCGCGCCGCCTTTCCTGAAATCCGACAAAGAGGGCATCAAGGGTACCGCCGCGCTGAAACTCCGCGAGGTCGCCGCCGAACTGCGCGCGCTCGACATCGAGGACTCCATCAGCCCGACGCGCGACGAGGGTATCGCCGAGGCACAGCGTTGTCTGAACTGCGGTTGCTACGCCGTCGTGCCGTCCGACCTAGCCCCGACGCTGTACGCGTTGCAGGCGAAGATTGTGACGAACAAGCGCGTGATCGACATCGAAAACTTCTTCGGTGCGGGCGCGCTGACGAGCACGAACCTCGAGTACGACGAGATCATCACCGAGATTCAGGTGCCGCCGCTGCCCGCAGGTGCCAAGAGCGCGTTCAAGAAGTTCGCGTTCCGCAAGTCGATTGACTTCCCGATCGTCAACACCGCGATTGTGACGGGTTCCGACCCGCGCGTCGTCCTCGGTGCCGTCGCGCCCGTGCCGTACCGCGCGACAAAGGCGGAAGCCGTACTCGCGGGCAAGTCCATAGACGAAGCCGTCGCGACGGCGGTCGGTGAAGCCGCCGTAGCCGACGCGCACCCGTTCGAGGCGACAAAGTACAAGGTGCAGATCGCCAAGACGATCATCAAACGGACGCTGTTAGGTCTGTAAAAACGAATAAAAGGTCGGCACTGTGTAATACAGTGCCGACCTTTTTTATATGTTCAGCCGTGTGATTACCGCCGCGAAGCGCGGGTCGGCGCGGATCGGGTCGTAGGTGCCGTGCGCCAAGTGTTGCAGCAGCGTCTCGGATGCCGCACCGTTGTCGTCGAACCGCTCGGGGTCGTAGGTCTGGCGTCGCAGGAGCGCGGTGGTTGTGTATCTGTCCGATTCCGCGCGCGCGTCGTACCGCGCGGCATGGTCTGCGGCGCGTTCGAGCGCGTCGAGCGCGTCGAGCGCGGCGGCGTTGTCTCCGATTTTGATATGCAGTTTGCAAATGCATTGGTACGCGTCCGAGAGCCATGTGTGGTGGAACAGGCAGTCCTCGCCGAAGATGAGCGTGATGAGCGCGACAGCCTTTTGCATCACCGTGAGCTTCTCATCGACCGTGTACCAATCGCCGACGTACACCGCGTCGCGCATCGTGACAAACAGCGTGCTTGCAAGGCTTTCAACGCAGTCGAGTACGTTCGTCTCGCCGCCGATGTACCGCGCTTTCATCACCTCGCGGCTGTCGTCAACCTTGACGCGAGCGTCCGCAATCGCCGTCGCCGACGGCACGTCGTTCAGGAACTCGACGTAGATTTGGCACAGGCTCGACTCTGCGCCGCTACGCGTCTCCTCGTCGTCGTCACAGTCCTCGGCGACGCGCTTGTATATCGCGGCGGCTTCGCGAATCTCGTCCATGTTCGGCTGCGCGGCAAGCTGATTTTTACAGACGAGCGCGTCCGCGAGTGCCTTGTGCAGCGTATGCACCGACGGGAACTCCGCGACAGCCTGACGGAACAGCACGACCATGTTGCCGAACCGCCGCTGTTCGTGCATCGTCTCGCCCTCGTGCAGATACGCGACGACGCGCTCGAATCGTTTCTCCGCGTCTACGCCGAGCAGCTCGTCCGTCGTCACGCCGAAGAAGTCCGCAAGGGCGGGCAGCGTCTCAATGTCGGGGTAGCCCGTCTCGGACTCCCAGCGCGATATCGCCTGCGGCGTCACGCCGAGATATTCCGCGAGTTTTTCCTGCGTCACGTCCTGACGGCGGCGCAGATGCTTGATCTTCTCTCCGATTTTCACGTTCACTATACATACAGTCCTTTCAAATTCGGTACCGTGTGTACAGTATAAACGCGGCGGCGGCGAAAAGCAATAATCAATCTATTGTTGTTATAACAACGATTCATTGAGGTAAAACCTCGTCCCTCGTACTGCGGACAAACCGCAGTTTGCCCGCAGTTACAGTAACGATTCGTTGAGCGACAATTGCGCCTGAAACGTCTCCTCCAACCCGTCCGAGAACGGCGTGTAGCTGAAATCGAACGTGCGCGCAAAGAGCGTGCCGTCTGTAAAGTCGTCGGTCGTCAGCGGAAACGGCATGATTATCTGCTCGCGCTCGATCTCGTCGACGGTCATTTCGCGCGTCTCGAACGCGCCGCCGCTGATGCGTTCGAGGTCGGACAGCAGCCGATTGTACGTCACGCGCTCGGATTGCGCGAGGTTGAACGTCGCCCCGAACGCGCGCTCGTCTCCGATCACGGTACTCACGGCGCGGGCAGCGTCGCGCACGTAGACGAAGTTGAAACCCGCCGTCGCGTCGATCGGCACAGGCACCGCCTGTCCGCGAATGATCATCTCGATCAGACCCGTCTC
>JAISJJ010000139.1 GCA_031261585.1 Oscillospiraceae bacterium | reverse complement strand
GTCCGCTGCAAAACACCGAATTATCTCCCGCGCTTTCGCCTCTGAAAGTTTCGAACTCTTGAAATACTTGTTTGCCATTGCCACACCTCGCTTTGAAGTATACTACTTCATTTACTCGGGGTCAAGTCCCTTGACAATTGACAATGCGAATCACGAGTTGAAAATTGCGTGTTTCTCGTCATCGTAGGGGGCGATGTCCACATCGCCCCTGCTTTCATTCTGCACAGTCCCTGTCATTCAGAGCGAAGCGAAGAATCTCATTGCATGGCTTGCCCATACCTGTCATTCTGAGCACCCCTTTGTCATTCTGAGCGCAGCGAAGAATCCCCTTGATTACCGATTCATCTTGCGGTTTCACCGCAGGCAATGCTCTGCGTTTCGTAACGCTGTCCCGCCTGCGGCGGACGGCGTTACTTTCTGTCGAGAGAAAGTAACCAAAGCTCGTTGGAGGGAACACACCGCGCCCTTCTCGCTTCCGTGAGACGCGAGAACGGCAGCGGCGGCGATGTCAATTAACAATGTACAATTGACAATGAACAATTACGTGGGATTTGCGTGAACGTTGATCGAGCTTATTCCCGTTTCCCGTAACCCTCGTCCAAGCCTACGTAAATTGTTAATTGCCCAGTCACGTCACATCAAAAAGACACTGCGGCTCGTTTCGCTGCCGCACATGGCGCGTAACAGGGTCTTGGTTCTTGCACACGTCTCACGATTTGTGTAGGGGCGACCCTGCGTGGTCGCCCTGTTGTGGTCTGCATACGGGTTCAACTCGTGATTCGCCTTGGCAGTTGGCAGTTAAAAGGACGGGAGCCGCGGCAAAACCGCAACCCCCGTCCTCAAACTGTTAACTGTCAATTGTCAACTGTCAACTGTCATCACCCTACGACGCTGTACTCTCCGCGCACCACGGCTTCTGCGGTGTCGGTGGTGACGGCTACCGCGCCGCCGCCCGTTCCCGCCACGTACTTGTGCAGCAGGACGATGGTCAATATGTCGTCGAAACCGTCCGTCACGTCGGTCAGCGCACCGAGCGCGACCTCGCCGCCGCCCGAGGTGAAGATCACCTCCGCGCCCTCGGACAGCTTCAAAACCTGCCCTTTGTACAGTTCGGCGAGAGACATCTCATAGTCGGCGGAACCCGATATGCCCGCCGAGATTTTATCGTCGATTGACCGCTCAATTTCCCGCACGCGCGCGTTTACGAGGTCGTTGATGGCGGTTTCAAGCTCGGGTTTGAACTGTTCTTCGAGGTAAGTACGCGTGATCAGCGGGTCTGTTTGACTGCCCGCGCTGCCCGCTCCGAACGACTTGCCCGCGAGAATCCCGAAATATACGGCAACTCCCGCGACTACGACGATTATCAGCACGTACAGCAGCAGCTTTTTCCAATCTTTTGGCATAACACCATATTCCGAACGGGCGAACCCGATTCGGAACTCCTTTTATCGCATTTATTTGTCACGTGCCTACATTATACCACCAAACAAGCAAAATAGCAAGGTTGTATTTTGTTAAACAATTGTGAAGCACCACTACATGTTGCGGTTTCTACACCCTGCGCACGTTTGACGATATCTCCGTCAGCGCGTGGCTCGCCTCCATGTCGAACTTCGGGTGCCGCGCCATGTCAGCGAGCGCGACGATGCCGACGAGGTGTTCACCCAGCGTCACAGGTACGCGGCGCACACGATTCACGGACATCTTGCGCGCCGCCTCGCGCACATCGTCGTCCGTCGTGACGGTCAGCACGGATTTTGTCATGATTTCGCCGCACCGCGTGTCGGCGGGGTCGAGTTCGGCGGCGATACAGCGCGTGATGATGTCGCGGTCGGTGAGAATCCCGCGCAGATGTCCGTCGTCCGACGTGACGGGTACCGCACCGATGTTGTGCCGCGCGAGGAGCCGCGCCGCCTCGGCGGCGGTGTCCGACACGGTGACGGTGACGACCGACGTGTTCATAATCTCGGATACGTTCATGGTGATGCACCTCCAAAGTGTGTGTTTGCGCTATTTTGCGCAACAACGGGGGTGTTAATACCATGAATAAACAAAAAACCAAACCCTCGTCATTGCGAGCCGCGCGAAGCAATCCAGTCCCCCGCAACTCTCGTCTTAACTCACGTTGTACGGGGGCAGGACGTGGGAACGATGGGTCTGGATTGCTTCGTGCGCTCGCAATGACGAGGACGTGGACGAAAAGTAAATGCGATTGCCGTTAAACGTGCGAATCTCCCTCTTGCGCAACCGCTGAATCCGTATTATAATACCCTCATGGCTGAAAATGCGCTTTTGGGTACGCTGCGGGAACGCGCGGCGGCTCTGCCCGGACTGCCGGGCGTGTATATAATGATGGACAAGTCGGGCGGCGTGATCTATGTCGGCAAGGCTGTTTCGCTGCGCAACCGCGTGTCGAGCTACTTCCACGGCGAGCACAATCTCAAAACAGAGACGATGGTGTCCAAAATTGACCACTTCGACGTTATCGTCGTCGGCTCCGAGTTCGAGGCTCTCGTGCTTGAAAATCAGCTCATCAAGCACCACATGCCGAAGTACAACATCCTGCTGCGCGACGACAAGGGACACCCGTATATCCGCGTGGACACAGACGCGGAGTACCCGACATTCGAGATCGTCGGCAAGCGCAAAAACGACGCGGCGCGTTACCTCGGACCGTACGCGGGACGCAGCGTCGCGTTCTCCGCGGTCAACTCCGTCGCGAAAGCACTCGGACTGCCGACGTGTTCGCGCAAATTTCCGCGCGATATCGGGCGCGACCGCCCGTGCATCTCGCGCGATATCGGCGCGTGCCGAGGGTGGTGTCTGCCCGAAGCTGAATCGGGTGTGAACGCCGCCGCGTACCATGAGACGGTCGGCGCGGCGATTGAGATTTTCGAGGGGCGCGCGGGCGACCTGATCACGTCGCTGAAAGCGGAGATGGAGACTGCCGCCGAGGATTTGCAGTTCGAGCGGGCGGCGTATCTGCGCGACCGCGTGCGGGCGATGACGGAGATTTCGCGCCGCCAGCACATCGTGTCCGCGAACCGCGCGGATACGGACGCGGTGGGGTTCTTTCGCGGCGCGGCAAAGTCCGCGTTCGTCGTCACGCACTACATCGGCGGCACGCTCTTGGGCAAGGACTCGGAGCTGTTCGATACGCCGTTGGAGGACGACGGCGACGCGCTGTCGGGACTGTTGCGGCAGTACTATTTAAGGCGCGACGTGTTCCCTCGGTACGTGCTGCTGCCGGAGTTGCCCGACGACACGGACGCGCTCGCGCAACTGCTGACCGAGTCGGCGGGGCGGCGCGTCGAACTGCAATCGCCGAAACGCGGCGAGAACCTGAAATACGTGAAAAACGCCGTTCTCAACGCGCGGGAGGACGCGGAGCGCGCGTCCACGCGCGAGGAAAAGACGCGCAAAACGATAGAGTGGCTCGGGTACGCGTGCGGACTGGACGCGCCGCCCGTACGCATGGAGTCGTACGACATATCAAACACGGGCGACGACGACATCGCGGCGAGCATGGTCGTGTTCGAGAACGGCAAGCCGAAACGCTCGGCGTACAAGAAGTTCCAGATCAAATCGACGGCAGGGCAGGACGACTACCACAGCATGGAGGAGGTCGTCACGCGCCGTGCCAAGCGGTACCTCGACGGCGACGCGGCGTTCATGCCCCTGCCCGACATTTTTCTCATCGACGGCGGTCAAGCTCACGCGAACGTCGCCGAAAAAGCGTTGCGCAATCTCGGGATTGAGACACCCGTGTTCGGCATGGTGAAAGACAATCGCCACCGCACGCGCGCGCTCGTGTCGCCCGACGGACGCGAGGTCGGTATCGACGGCTACCCGTCCGCGTTCGCGCTGATAGGCACGATTCAGGAGGAGACGCACCGTTTCGCGATCACATACCACCGCGCGCTGCACGGCAAATCGGTAACAAAGTCGAAACTCGACGCGATACCGGGCGTAGGGGAGCGTCGGCGGCAAGATTTATTGAAAGCGTTCGGCTCGCTCACAAGAATAGGCGAAGCGACGCTCGAAGAACTGCACAAGATAGTGCCAATGAACGCGGCGCAGGCGGTGTACGAGTTTTTTCACGGGGAAGAGGACAGTTAACAATTAACGATTAACAATTAACAGTTTCGGGGGTTTGGACGAGAGTTGCGGGGGCAAACTCCCGCCGACTGCGGACGGCACCCCCTTGTAGAGGTTAGATGTTAGATGTTAGAGGTTAGAACGGGGACGGGAGACGGGGGACAAACCCCCGCCGTCTGCGGACGGCACCCCCTTTCCGAAAGGGGGCTGGGTTGGACGGGGGTTACGGAGACGCGTATGGGAACCAAGACCCGCACCCACCACCGCAGGGCGGCAGCGAAACGAGCCGCAGTGTCTTTTAATGTGGCGTGACGCAGTTGTCTCGCCTTAGCGACGCAGGAACTATCGGTTTTGGAGTGATTATAGGCAAACTCCACTGAATCTGCCGTCCTCGGTTAAAGGAACACGCGGGATTGCCAACCCCCGCCGCCGCTGCCGTTCTCGCGTCTCACGGAAGCGAGAAGGGCGCGGTGTCCTCGGGGTCAAGGGGGTCGCAACCCCCTGCCGCCCTTTGGTTACTTTCGGCGGAGCGAAAGTAACGCC
>JAISJJ010000026.1 GCA_031261585.1 Oscillospiraceae bacterium | reverse complement strand
GCGACGGCGGACGCGGCGGCAACATCGTCCTGCTCGTCGACCGCAACATGTCCACACTCATGGACTTCCGCTACAAGCGCAAGTACGCGGCGGCGAACGGCGCGGACGGCGGCGGGCGCAACATGTCGGGGCGCGGCGCGGAGGATCTGATCATCAAAGTACCCGACGGCACCGTCGTGTACGACCGCGAGACGGGCGGCATCATTCAGGATATGAGCGGTCTTGACCGTTTCGTTCTCGCGCGCGGCGGCAACGGCGGTTGGGGCAACCAGCATTTCGCGACGCCGACGCGCCAGACACCGCGTTTCGCGAACCCCGGGTTACCGGGACAGGCGCGCGATGTGACGCTCGAACTCAAACTCCTCGCGGACGTGGGGCTTGTCGGGTTCCCGAACGTCGGCAAATCGACGCTGCTGCAAGCGTCCACGAACGCGCGCCCTAAGATCGCGGACTACCATTTCACGACGCTGTTCCCGAATCTCGGTCTCGTATACGTGTCCGAGGGCGAGAGCTTCGTACTCGCCGATATCCCAGGTCTTATCGAGGGCGCGTCGGACGGCGTGGGTCTCGGGCACGAATTTCTGCGACACGTTGAGCGGTGCCGCCTGCTGATCCACGTTGTGGACGCGTCGGGCAGCGAGGGGCGCGACCCGATCGCGGATTTTGAGACGATCAACGCGGAGTTGCAGGCGTACTCTCCGCGTCTCGCCGCAGCACCCGTGGTAATCGCCGCGAACAAGAGCGATCTGTTCGCTGAGGGCGAGGAAAACGTCACGGCGGCGTTCCGCAAATACATCGCCGACAAGGGTTTGCCGCTGTACGAGATTTCCGCCGCGACGGGCGACGGTGTGCGCGAGCTTATCTACGCGGCGGCGCGCGAACTGCGCAACCTGCCGCCGATTCAGACGTTCGCGCCGACGTATATCGAGCCTGACGCGACACCCGAGGGCGCGGATACCGTCGAGATCACGCGCGACGGCGAGCGTTGGATTCTCGGCGGCGCGTGGATCGACCGCATGTTGCGCGGCGTGAACCTCGACGAACACGAACAGCGCATGTACTTCAACCGCTTGCTCGAACGCTCGGGTGTGAACACAAAACTCATAGAAGCGGGCGTGTCGGACGGCGACACGGTAGTCTGCGGCGCGCTGGAATTTGAGTACAAAGAATGACGAACAATTAACAGTTTCGGGGGTTTGACGTAGGTTGCGACGCGGCACTCCGCATATGGGTCGGTCTTGACCGACCCGCCTCTACGCAAGTTTCCTGTCATTCTGAGCACAGCGAAGAATCCCCTGACTAAATGCGCAACATCAGGGGGATTCTTCGCTACGCTCAGAATGACAGCACAATAGCTGACTGCAAAAGCTATGATTTTGAAAACGAGGACTGTTCTATGGCAGGCAAGGACAAGCACTTAGGCATTTTTATTGACCGTGAGCTTCACTACAAGCTGCACTATATCTCACGGTACGAGGGGCGTTCCGCGAGCGGGGAGATTCTATATCTTTTGCGTCAGGCGATAGCGGAGTTCGAGAAAAATCACGGAAATATCGACGTGCCGAAAGAGAACACGGCCGACAAGCAATCGTAAGCACGCGCGCACTGAAAAAAATCGAAAAAAATGTCTTGACACTGGTACTGTGCAAGGGTTTATAATGACTCCAAGTGGTTAATAATCATCAGAAATACAATAATTTTAGGAGGATATCACCATGGCATACATGCCGCTCGACAAGTCGAAGTTCTACCTCGACAAGGCAACGATGACGAAGATTCACGACCTCTCAAACCCGTGGGGCGTGGACACCCCGCTCTGGCCGTTCCCCGGTGCGCGCTCCGACTTGCAATTCCCGCGCGGACAGTACCTCGGACGGTTCCACAAACGCACGATGACGTACACAGGCACGCTCCACGCGGGTACGCACATGGACGCGCCGAACCACGTTCTGCACGAGGAAGAGGTCGACCGCGAGCGTTACGGTTACACGTTCGCCGAGATTCCGCTGGAACACTGCATCGGCACGGGCGTGATCCTCGACATGAGACACCTGTTCGACGAGTTCACCGCGAAGTGGGATGCCGCAGGCGGCGATCCCGCGAAGTTCGGCGACATCTGGCATGAGCTGACCCCCGAGGACTTCGAGAAAGCCGCCGCGAAAGACGGTCTCGAAATCCGCGAGAACGACTGGGTCGTCGTCAACACGGGTTTCCAGCACCTGTGGCGCAAGAACAACGACAAGTACTACAACTACTACCCCGGCATGGGTCCCGAGGTCGCGAAATGGCTGATCCACACGAAGCACATCAAGGGTATCGCGGGTACATGGGGCGCGACGGACGCACCGCTGTGGCACTATCCGCTCAAAGAGCAGATGCCGTGGCTCGACACCGCGTACAAAGAGGCGACGGGACACGACGCCGCCGAGAAGTTCCACGACTACGAGCCGTGCCATCGCCTGTTCATGCAGCACGGTGTCTGCACCGTCGAAAACGCGGGCGGCGACATCGACGAGATCACGGGCAAGCGTCAGGTCATCGCGGCGTTCCCGTTCCGCTGTGAGATGGCGGACGGCGGCTTTGTGCGTTTGGTTTCTTGGGACGAGGGCGCGTTTTAACAATTGACAGTTGACAATTAACAATTGACAATTGGGGACGGAGCGCGTGGTTGTGCCGTTCTGTTAACATTGCGTTCACACTATCATATTAGAGGTTAAAAATGAAAACACTTGGAGACATTAAGAAAATCGCCGTACTCGGCGCGGGTACGATGGGTCCCGGCATAGCGCAGATGTTCGCAATCGGCGGATACAGCGTCACGATGTGGACGCGCTCAGAGGAGACGCGCGAAAAGGCGAAAGCGACGCTGCACAAGGCTCTGCAAACCTTCGTCGAGGAGGATTTGCTCGCCGCGTCGGAGCTTGAGCCGACGTTCGCGCGCGTATCGTTCGCGCTGACACCCGAAGAAGCAGTCGCGGGTGCGGACTTCATTCAGGAGACGATTGTCGAGAACCGCGACGCGAAAACCGAGCTTTACGCGAAACTGATCGGTGCCGTGAAACCCGACGCGATCATCGCGTCGAACACCTCGGGGCTGAACGTGTTTGAAATCGTGCCTGAGAACCTGTTGCCGCAGATGGTCATCGCGCACTGGTACTCCCCCGCCCACCTGATCCCGCTCGTCGAGGTCGTGAAGTCGGAGCAGGCACCGCAGTCATTTGCCGATGTCACCGTCGAACTGCTCGAAAAATGCGGCAAGACCGCCGTGCTGATGAAAAAGTTCATTCGCGGCTATATCGCGAACCGTATGCAGATGGTGCTGAACACCGAGCTGTTCTACCTCTTGGACAACGGTTACGCGTCGCCCGAGGATATCGACAAGGCGGTCAAGGCGAGCTTTATCCCCCGCGCCGTCGTCCTCGGACTGTGCAAGCGCGCCGACTTCGGCGGCTTGGACATGACCGCGAACAACTACAAAAACAAGTCGTACACACCGCCCGAACCCGTGGATATGCCGTCCTCCCTCGCCGAACATGTCGAAAAGGGCGAACTCGGCTTCAAGACGGGCAAGGGATTCTACGACTACACGGGCATCGACAAGCAGGAACTGCTCGCGAAACGCGACAAGCAACTGTTCGAGGTGTTCAAGCTGACGAAAAAGTTCATGGACGACCCCGTGTAACGTCAATTAACAATTGACAATTAACAATTAACAATTTGGGAGAACGATAAAGTGTCAAAATCCAATAAAATCATCATTCAGGTGTGCCTGTGCGGCGCGGGAACCAAGAAGGATCAGGCTCCTACCGTACCGTACACCGCAGAGGAACTCGCACAGCAGATCGTCGACTGCGCCAAGGCGGGTGCGTCCATCGCGCATATCCACGTCCGTGAGGACAAAGAGGTCGCGGGCAAGCTCGAGATCGGCTACAAGTCCATGAGCTTGCAGAAGTTCACCGAGGCGGTCGAGATCACGCGCGAGGCGACAAAAAAAGCGGGCGTCGATATCCTGATCAACCTCACGACCTCGGGCGGCGAGTACGAGGATCAGAAGCGTCTGCAACATCTCAGCGCGCTGCGCCCCGAGATGTGCAGCTTCGACCCGAACACGATCAACTGGGCGAACAGCTACATCTTCGAGAACAGCCCTCGTTTCCTGAACTACCTGTCGGACGAGGTCGTCAAATACGACATCAAGCCCGAGTTCGAGGTGTTCGACACGGGTCACATCGACAGTGTCATGTACTACGTCGAGAAGCACGGTATCCCGAAGCCCCCGCACATTCAGTTCATCATGGGCGTTGGCGGTTCCATGCCCGCGACGACCGAAAATCTCGCGTTCCTCGTCGGCAAACTGCCGCAGGGCGCGACGTGGTCCGTCTCGGGTATCGGGCGCGGACATCTGCCGATGCTGCTCGCGGGTCTCGCACTCGGTGCGGACGGTCTGCGCGTCGGTCTGGAAGACAACGTATACTACTCGCGCGGCGTGATCGCCACTAACGTGCAGCTCGTCGAGCGCGCGGTTGAGCTGTCGAAGCTCGCACAGCGCGATATCGCCACGGCGCAGGACGCGCGCGAACTGCTCGGCATCACCCGCAACACCCTCCGCGACGAGACGACGAACCCCACAACGTGGCAAGCGTAACAGCATAGCGTATTAGGTAGGGGCGGTTTGACCGCTCCTACCTAAAATGCGTCGGGCGCAGCTATCGCGCCCCTACATAATACAAGGGAGGGAAATTCACTTCATGGCAAAATCAAAGGTCGTCTCAATCGAGACGGCAATCGCGAACGTGCATGACGGCATGACGATCCTGATTCCCGGTTTCGTCAACATCGGCGTGCCTGAGACGCTGATCAAGGGCATGATTGCAAACGACATCAAGTCGCTGAACGTCATCTCCAACAACACGTCCGTCAAAGGGCGCGGCATAGGTCTGCTCGTCCACGACCACCGCATCAAACACATCACGTGTTCGCATATCGGCTCGAACACCGAGACGGTCGAACAGGTCGTCGCGGGTGAGCTTGACGTGACGTTCGTACCGCAGGGTACGCTCTGTGAGCGTGTGCGCGCGGGCGGCGCGGGTCTCGGCGGTGTGCTGACCCCGACGGGTCTCGGCACGCCGATAGCTGAGGGCAAGGACATCATAAACGTCGACGGCAAGGATTATCTGCTTGAAAAACCCTTGCGCGGCAACGTCGCGCTGATCCACGCGTGGAAAGCCGACAAGATGGGCAACGTCGTGTATCACCGCACCGCGCGCAACTTCAATCAGGTGTGGGCGACGGCGGCGGACTGGGTTATCGTCGAGGCGGAGGAGATCGTCGAGGTCGGCGAACTCGACCCCGATCAGATCATGACACCTGGCGCGCTCGTCGATCAAATCGTTGACCTGAGAGGTGTAAAATAATGGCTGACATTACAGGACGCGACCTGATCGCGTACCGCACCGCGCATTTCTTTGAGGACGGTGACCTCGTGAACCTCGGCATTGGTATGCCGACAAAATGTCTCGATTTCCTGCCCGAGGGTGTGGACGTGTGGGTCGACACCGAGAATGGCGCGATTGGTCTCGCGGGTGCGCCTGACGAGGGCGAGTGGACAGACCCCGACGTCGTGGACGCCGCCGGAAACGTCTCAAAGCTCCGCGAGGGCGGCTGCTGCTTCGACAGTTTCACGTCGTTCGGCTTTATTCGCGGCGGACACGTCGCGGTATCCGTTCTCGGCGCGTACGAGGTCGACCAGTACGGCAATCTCGCCAACTGGATGGTTCCCGGCAAGACGGCGGCGGGCATGGGCGGCGCGATGGATCTCGTCGCGGGCGCGAAAAAGGTCATCATCATGACCGAGCATTGCGACAAAAAAGGCGCGTCTAAGATTCTCAAACGATGCACCCTGCCCCTCACTGCGGCGGGCGAGGTCGATTACATCGTCTCCGAACTCTGCGTACTGCACCGCACGGACGCGGGTCTTGTGCTTGAAGAACTCGCCCCGGGCGTGAGCGTCGAGGAGGTCGTCTCCAAGACGGATGCGGAACTTGTTATCCCCGCGAACATCAAGAGCATGATATAGCCCGCGATGCAGCGATTTTACGGCTTGCGAATGCGGCGGATACGGAAATCCCGCCGCGTTCGCGAGTTGCGATGCCGATTTGCGATAAAAGTTGAATTTAGCTATTGCTTTTTGCGTGAAAGTTTGGTATAATCGGCGAGTTCGGTGCGGTAAGTAATGGTACGCAAGCAAATATTTATGTAAATAGTCTGCGGGTGTAGTTCAATGGTAGAACACCAGCCTTCCAAGCTGGTCACGTGGGTTCGATTCCCATCACCCGCTCCAAAAAAGCCTTGAAACCCATCGGTTTCAAGGCTTTAATCATAGCAATCCATCACCCGCCGCACATAAAAACCCCCTGAATCCGCCAATAAAGCAAATTCAGGGGGTTCTGTTTTACGTATTGCTATGTAGCGTGAGCGCGCCCAAACCGCTTATGCCGCGGGGGTTACCGCTGTGATGTGCGGGTTGACACCCTCGTACCAGTACAGGAAGCCTTCGAGATCGACGACATCGCCGACTGTCAGAGCTTTAACCGCTTCGTAAGCGGCGGTACCCGCGCCTGCCAGATCGGACTCAACTGTGAAGGAGTATGTCGTTCCGTCGAGCGATACGCTGAAATACAGGTCGTCGCCGTCCGTACCCGAACCGTCCCAGTTGTACAGGAACGCAACATCCGCGCCGCTCTCGTCCTTACCTGCGGCTTCGACGGTGAGACCCTTGAACGACACGAACTGGTTCTGATAATCAATCAGCGCGTCGGTTCCGAGCAGTGCCGTGGCGTCAAACGCGGGGGCGACGTAGCTGCCGTCGATGATCTCAAATGTCGCGTCGATGATCTCGACTTCACCCGCCCACGCGGATTTGAAGCCTGTGACGCGGATCTTCGTTCCGACTTGGAGCAGATCGTAGTCAGCGTCGGAGCAGGCGATTCTGTACAAGAAGTACGCGCCGTCCTCATCCTGCGTGTAGAGACTGGTCGTGCCGTACGCGGAATACAACGCCTGTTTCGCCTGAACATACGCTTCGATGACGACCTCGGAGTCAAGCTCCGCCGCGATATACTCGGCGTACGTCAGGACGTCCGCGCTGTCGTCGGGTGTGGGCACTTCGGGCGTGGGGTCGTCGGGGGTGGGGGCGTCGGGCGAGGGTGACGCGGTCACGTCGGGTGTCGGCGAGGTGTTGGCGGGCTTGTCGGAGGCACACCCTGCAAAGGCGAGCACCAACGTCAGTGCCAAAAGCAGTGCGAGAAACTTTTTCATTACTTTCCCCTTATTTTTAATATAATTGCACGTAAATGCACTTCACATTATACTCGTTTATGACGAAAAGTCAATAGAAATTCTAAGTCTTTTTTGTTATTTTCCGCTTCACCGCCGCGCCGAGCGCGTACACGGCGATCAGTATCCATACGACGACGAGTGACGTGAGAAGCACCCGCGCCGTCTCGGGCAGCGCGCCCAAATCGGTTCCGCCCGCGGAATGGGTGCCGCTCTGATTGTCAAGCTGATCCAATCGGTACAGCGAGGTGACGTCGCGGTACAGTTTGTCGATGTACGCCGCGTTGACGTCCTCTTTGCGCTTCACGGATTTCACCACGTTTTCGATCATCTGTCCCGACGCGTCGCGGAGCGATATCGAGCCGTTGAACACGGGGGTGACGAACGTGTGGTTGATATTGTCGAGCAGCAATTCTGACGCTTTTATCTTGATATCGTAGAACGCGGTGTTGTTCTCGCCGATTCTCGACAGGTAGTCGCGGTACGTGTCCGCGTTCTGCGCCTTCGTGGTGACAGGCACATAGCCCTCGGTCTCGGCATACGCGATCTGAACGTCGTCGGTCAGCAGGAACTGCGCGAAAAGCCACGACGCGAGAACCTCCTGCGGGTCCTCCTTGTTGAATATGCAGACCGACGGACCCTGCGAGAGCATCTGCGGATTCGCGGTGTCAAATTGCGGAATGGGCATCACGGCGGTCTCGAATCTCACGAGTTTATCCGCCGAGATATCGGAGTTCGGCGCGTCCGTTCCCATCCACGTCGCACCCGCCGTGGAGTCTATCGCGAATATGCTCTGCCCCGCGTTCAGGAAGTTCGCGGGATAGCTTGATATTTTGAATGTCGAGAACGCGCCGCTCTTCGCGTGTTCGGCTATCGTGTAGAGCAGTTCCGTCGTCGTTTCGTTGAACAGTTGGATATCGCCCGCGTTCGTCGAATATCCCGCGCCCTTTTGACGAATCTGCTGAATCAGCATGTTGTCCGTCGACTTGTAGATGAACGGGATCATGACGTTTTGACCGTTGATAAGAAATGTACCGTCGTCGGCTTTCGCCATCGCCGCCTCGGACACCTCCCAGACGAAATCCCACGTGAGCGCGTCGGGCAGCGTATAGCCCAACGCCTCGACGAACGTCTTGTTCACATAGCACGCCTCGGTCGAGCGCATGAACGGTATCGCGTAATAGTTGCCGTTGAACAGACACTCCTCCAAAAACCGCGAGACTATCTCCGCGCGCGTCGGCGTGCTGAACTTCACCTCGCTGCCGCCGAGACCGTATCTCGCGTCGGAGAACAGACTGTCCAGCGGGACGACCGTATTCGTACCCGTCAGGTACGTCGCGATGTGGTCGGGGTACGTGATGCAGATGTTCGGCGTGGTGTTGGTGGAGAGGTTCGTGATGACATCGTTGTAAATCTTGCCGTAGTCCGTGTACAGGCGCAGGTTTACGGTGATATTCGGGTACAGCGTCTCGAAATCGGCTATCGCTTTTCGGTAAATGTCCGTCTGCGTCTTGTTCGAGTCGTTTTTCGCCCAAAACGTGATCTCGTACGCTCTCGATGTGTCAAAATTCTCGGGAAGTTCAAACGTATTGCGGTTTTGCGAACCGTGACAGCCCGAGATCACGAGCGCGAACAGGGCGATCAGACATGCGGATAACACCGTGCGAAACTTACTCATCCCTTTGTACCCCCGCGCGACACGCCCGCCATGACTTTCTTGCGGAAGATCAAAAACAACACGATCAGCGGCACGGATATCACGACCACCGCCGCCATCATCGCGGGGATATTCTCGCGCCCGAAGCCGTTCTCGCGTATCTCCTGAATCCCGTTTGAGACGAGAAAATAGTTCGGGTCGTCGGTGATCAGTCTCGGCCACACGAACGAGTTCCAGCACTCGATGACTTTCAGTATCACGATCGTGATGATCGTGGGCTTGCAGATGGGTATCATCACCTTGAACAGATATTTCAGGTCGGACGTTCCGTCGACCTTTGCGGCGTAATACAACTCGTCGGGTATCTGCGCGATGTTCTCTTTTAACAGGTATATGTAGAAAACCGACGTGACGGACGGCAGAATCAGACCGAGAAACGTGTTGCGCATGTCGAGTTTCGTGATGGTCACGAAGTTCGTGACAATTACAAGCTCGTTCGGTATCATCATGAGCGCGAGAAAGAGTATGAACGCGACGTTCTTACCCCTGAATTTTAGTCTCGCAAACGCGAACGCCGCAAAGACCGTCACGACGAGCATCACCGCCGTGGTGGCGACGGTGAATATGAGCGTGTTCGCGAAATATCCGCCGAGCGGCACGGTGGTGAACGCCGAAACGTAGTTTTCAAGTGTCGGCGACAGTGTGAAAAACTTCGGAATGAACTCCGAGTTGTACGCGCCGTAACCTTTTACGGACGACAGCACCATCCAGTAAAACGGGAACAGCACCATGACAGCCCAAAAAGTCAGCAGCGTGTAGATGACGACTTTGCCGACCGTCTTGCGTGCTTTCGCGGACTGTTGAATTTTCAGGTAGTCGGTTTGGATTTTCATGTTACCTCATAGCGGATTTGGTGGGACGTTGGACGGGGAACAAACCCCCGCCGTCTGCGGACGGCACCCCCATTACGAAAGGGGGGAAGGTTGGACGGAGTTACGGCGGACGACAATAGACGCGTTAGATTGGGCAGAACGTGTGAAAA
>JAISJJ010000056.1 GCA_031261585.1 Oscillospiraceae bacterium | reverse complement strand
ATTTGTTCGAGCTTTATCTCAAGGAAACCGAGTTCAGATTCAATCACCGCGGGCAAAATCTTTATAAAATTTTACTCAAAATGCTGAGGGAAAACCGATTTTAGTGTCAAGTCCCTTGTTAATTGTTAACTGTTAATCGCCCTCGTCGTATTGTACAATATTTGCGCTGAATAGTCAAGTGCTGTGTGTCAGTTTACACGAAATTTGGCGCGTACTTCTTCGAGTTTCGCGGTGAAGTTGTCCATGATTTGTGATATCTCGATGTGCTGGGGGCAATGTTCCTCGCACGCCTTGCATTTTATGCAGTCGGCGGGGGTCGACATGCCGGGGAACGAGTTCTGCGAGTAGGAATAGCCCGTGCTGTTCGTGTCGCGGAATGCGAGCATGTTGTTGTAGATGCCTATGTACGTGGGTATCTGAATCTTCTGCGGACAGTGCGACGTACAGTATCGGCACGACGTACAGGGGACGCGCGGTGCCTCGCGTATGCGCTCCGCCGCCTCCTCGATCTTGGCGCGCTCGTCGGGTGTGAGCGGAGTGAAATGCTCGAACGTGGCGGCGTTGTCGTTGATCTGGTCGAGATTCTCCATGCCCGACAGCGCGACCATGATCCCGTCAAGGCTCCATATGAACCTGAACGCCCACGACGCGACGGAGACGCTCGGGTCAGCCGCTTTCAGCACATCGCCCGCCGTGGAGTCCTGCCCCGCGAGCAACCCGCCCTTTGTCGGTTCCATGACGGAGATCGGTTTGCCGTGCCGCCGCGCAATCTCGTACAACTCGCGGGAGCGCACCTCGGGATTTTCCCAGTCGAGGTAGTTGATCTGCAACTGCACGAACTCCATCTCGGGGTGGTTCGTCAAGATGCCGTCGAGTTCGTCGGGCGTGCCGTGGAACGAAAACCCGATGTGCCGCGCCAACCCCTGCTCTTTCACCGAGCGCATGTAGCCCCACGAATCCAGTCTGTCGGCGGTCTTGATCGACTCCCCGCCCAGACCGTGGATCAGGTAGTAGTCGATGAAGTCCGTGCCGAGACGTTTCAGCGACATCTCCAACTGTTCGCGCTGTTTCGTCGGGTCGGATATCGCGAACACGGCGAGTTTCGTCGCGATTTGGAAGCTGTCGCGCGGGTACCGCTCCACGAGCGACTCGCGCAGCGCGTCCTCCGAACCCTCGTAGATGAACGCGGTGTCGAAGTAGGTGAAACCGAGTTTGAGAAATCTGTCCACCATGGCGTTCACGGTGTCGCTGTCGAACCGCCCGTTTTTCAGCGGCAGACGCATGTAGCCGAAGCCGAGTTTCTTGATGTCGGGTTGATTGTTTGCCATTGTTTGAGCCTCCTGTTGTAGTTTTGCCGACATTATACCATGTTGCGGCTTAATTGTATATGCAATTTATACAATTTGCACAAACAGATTTTCGCAAAACCTTAAAAAAACGCTTGACAAATGCATAGATGTATGGTATCATCTAACCAGTAACGATAATCGTTCTCGTCAAGGAGGTGAAATGATGGATGCACGCAGAACTTCGGCTCGACGCGACGCGATAGCCGACAGTATTCGCGGGGTGTACACGCACCCGTCGGCGGCGCAGGTATACGACATGGTGCGCTCGCGGTTTCCGTCGATCTCACTCGGCACCGTGTACCGCAACATCGCGCAGTTGCAGGAGGACGGCACGATCCGCTGTGTCGGCATAGTCCACGGTCAGGAGCGGTACGACGGCAACGTGTCCGACCACGTACACTTCGTGTGCGAGGATTGCGGCGCGGTCATCGACCTCGACTTCGACCCGCTCGGCAGCGATCCCGAGTTCGACGGCGCGGTAATTCACCGCCGCGAGCTTGCGTACTACGGTCTCTGCCGCGAATGTGTGGAGTCGGCGTAGCATGGCGCGTTTGCGCAGAACACTTACGAAACAGCATTTATCGCCCTTGTGGGCGTAAAATAACAAATTTTACTTTAATAAGGAGAACATCATGAAAAAATGGATTTGCACGGTCTGCGGGTACGTACACGAGGGCGACGAAGCCCCCGACATCTGCCCCGTCTGTAAAGCGGGCAAGGAGAAGTTCAAGGAGCAAGCGGGCGAGTTGAAGTGGGCGGCGGAGCACGTCGTCGGCGTAGCTCAGGGCTCACCTGAGGACATTCTCGCCGATCTGCGCATGAATTTCAACGGTGAATGCACCGAGGTCGGTATGTATCTCGCGTTCGCGCGCGTCGCGCACCGTGAGGGCTACCCCGAGATCGGCATGTACTGGGAGAAAGCCGCGTACGAGGAGGCGGAACACGCCGCGAAGTTCGCGGAACTGCTCGGCGAGGTCATCACCGACTCGACAAAGGCGAACCTCGAAGCGCGCATCAAAGCCGAGAACGGCGCGACGGACGGCAAGTTCGACCTCGCGAAACGCGCGAAAGCGTTGAACCTCGACGCGATCCACGACACCGTTCACGAGATGGCGCGCGACGAAGCGCGTCACGGCAAGGCGTTCGAGGGACTGTACAAGCGGTACTTCGGCGGGAAATAAGGTTTGAGTGTATAGGAACGGCACCGCTCACGCGGTGCCGTTTTGCGTCTGCAAAATCCAAAACAGGGGCAGGGTTTTACCCTGCCCCTGCGTCAATTTGAGTGTCTCCCGCTCCCTATTTCCGCGCCAGCAGTCTCCTCAGGTGCGCTTTCAGCTCCTTGAACGCGCCGCGCGGGTCTATCTCGTCGAGCGTCTCGATTAACGCGCGCGTCTGATCGTCGGTGAGCGTGTCTTTTTTGTCCGCGAGGTACGCGGCGCGGTTCTTGACGATGTACACGAGGATATCGTCCTCGAGCGCGTTCTCGGCGACCGCGTCGGCTACCGTCTTGCTCTTTGCTGCGAACTGAATGAAGTCCTTGTTCATCAGGCGGTAGTTGATTTTGCCCTTCTCATCCGTGTAGCGGCTGACTATCGCGGCGTACTCGTCGCTGTCTACGAGGTCAATCGCGTCGACCTCCGTCTCGGTCACGTCCTCGGCCTCGCGCACCTGCTCGTATACCGACACCTTGATCTTGCCGCGCGAGGAGTACGGCAGTCCCTCGGTCAGGTCAAGCGCTTCATCTACCGCGTCAGACGGGAACAGCGCGTCGTCTACCTTGCCGAACGGCGCGGGTGCGCCGCCGCGCTTGTCGAGCGTGAACATAGCTGTCGCGTCTGCGTCGAGACGCAGGATTTTCAGACCCGCGCCGCCCGATGCGAGCTTCAATTTGTAAGCGATTGCAGGGATTGCCGACAGTTCGACCGCGGCTGTGCGAATTATATTCATAGAAATTCCCCCTTTTGTAAATTAATAGATATTTGTATTTTAACACATTTTTGCGGAAAGTGCAACCGCAAAATTACCTCTTGCGCACCGATGAAAAACGTGGTAAAATAATCTCAATAAAAACGGCGGCACTGTCGCCGTGCCGCGAGTACTTTCGCAAGGAGTTCAGCGGCGTATTTCAGCGACGCGGGGCTTTGCCCTGCCGAGCGCATTAAAAAGGAGAATCTCCAATGAGCTATAAAATCACGCGCCGCGACGAATCGTACACCTACGAGGCGAAAGGTCACTTCGACGTGCGCACCACGCGTCTGCACGACCCGCAGGACGTCAACAAGGGCGGCATCACGATGGGTCTGTCGCATTTCCTGCCCGGCGGCGGCTGCGAGTACGGCGGCAACCCGAAAGAGTCGATCTACTACATAATCGAGGGGCAAATGTACCTCGAGAGCGAACTGGACACGCCCGACGAGGTCAAAACGACGCTGTACGCGGGCGATTCGTACCACTGCGGACCCGGCACGAAGAAGTCCGTCGTCAACAACGGCGTGGATTCCAGCAAGATGCTCGTCGTGCTGATCTCACCCGCAGAAT
This sequence comes from Oscillospiraceae bacterium, assembly GCA_031261585.1. Lineage (GTDB taxonomy): Bacteria > Bacillota > Clostridia > Oscillospirales > Oscillospiraceae > JAIRRO01. The sequence goes on along the minus strand of JAISJJ010000056.1, from coordinate 8,846 downwards.
AAAGCAATTAAGGGGTCGATGGATAGTCGACCCCTTGTCAATTGACAATTGACAGTTGACAATTGACAATTACGGGGGTTGGGGTGCGTGTGTAGGGACGGACGCCCCCGTCCGTCCTCGTTTGATTATGCAGAAACATACAGGACGGACGGGGGCGTCCGTCCCTACAAATCACTCAGTATGGCAAAGAGTGCTTTAAGCAAAATAAACATATCGCAAGGGGGATAATAGAATGACAGCAACCGATGAGCAGGTACAATCCAGCAACAAGGGCAAGGTCGTCCTCGTCGCGGGCAACGGCAACACCGCGCTGGCGGAGGAGATCAAAAAGGCGTACGCGAAGCGGCACCCCAACGGCAGCAGCACGCTTGACTGCGTCGTCAAGAAATTCATGGACGGCGAGATTTCCGTGTCGATCAACGATCCCGTGCGCGGCGCGGACGTGTTCATCATTCAGTCGACGTGCAAATCCGCGTACACCGACGCGAACGGTAACGCGGTTGTCAACGATGTGAACGACAACCTCATGGAACTGCTGGTGTTGATCGACGCGTGCCACAGGTCGTCCGCGCGGCGCATCACCGCCGTGATACCGTACTTCGGATACGCGCGGCAGGATCGCCGCGCGAAATCGCGCGACCCGATCACCGCGAAACTCGTCGCGAACATGATCGTCGCCGCGGGCGCGAACCGCGTGTTGACGATGGATCTCCACGCCGACCAGATTCAGGGCTTTTTCGATATCCCGCTCGACCACCTGAACGCGTCGAAGCTCCTGTCCGCGCACTACATAAAGACGCTGAAAAACATCGAGCAGTACGTCGTCGTGTCGCCCGACGTGGGCAGCGTCAAGCGCGCGCGCAACTTTTCGGAGCGGCTCGGCGCGGGTCTCGCTATCGTGGACAAGCGGCGCGAGGTCGCGAACAAGTCCGAGGTCATGCACATCATCGGCGATGTCAAGGAGCGCAACGTGATCCTGTTCGACGACATGGTGGACACGGGCGGCAGTCTCTGCAACGCCGCGAACGCGCTGAAAGACAAGGGCGCGGAGAAGATTTACGCCTGCGCGTCGCACGGTGTGCTGTCGGGTTCCGCGATATCGCTGATTGAGGCAAGCCCGATCGAGATTCTGCGTCTCGCCGACACGATACCGTACCCCGCCGACGCGCCGAAGTCGAAAAAGATTCAATACGTCTCGTGCGCCGAGCAGTTCGCCGACGCAATCGCGAGTATACACGAAGAAAAGAGCATTTTCAGCATCGCGGAATGATGACAGTTGACAATTAACAATTGACAATTAACGGGGATTGGACGGGGGCAAACCCCCGCCGTCTGCGGACGGCCCCCCTTTCCGAAAGGGGGCAAGGTTGGACGGGGTTGCTGGGACGACAGATAACGGGTCGTAGGGGCGATTACCAATCGCCCGTCTTTCGTCCACCGTCCACCGTCCCCGCCCCCTTTCGGAAAGGGGGGTGCCGCTCGCAAGCGGCGGGGGTTTGTTCCCCCGTCTAACCTCTAACGTCCCCCGTCCCCCGCTCTCACCTCCAACCTCTAATCTCTAACCTCTTTATCTCAAAGGATTCTTATGCCGTTTTTTCACCGCCAATCTACCGCGCCGCAGTGGGTCGTTCTGTTTCTCGGCAACCCGGGGCCGCGCTACGCTACGACGCGCCACAACGCGGGATTCATGTGCGCCGACGCGCTCGCCAAGTCGCGCAAAATCAAGCTCGACCGCTCGAAATTCAAGTCGCTGACGTGCGTCACGGAACTCGGCGGACAGTCCGCGCTGCTCGTGAAGCCGCAGACGTTCATGAATCTGTCGGGCGACGCCGCGCGCGACGCGCTGAAATTCTACAAACTGCCGCTCGAGCGGTTACTTGTCGTGTCCGACGAGACCGCGCTGCCGCTCGGCAAAATCCGCGTGCGCCGCTCGGGTTCGGCGGGCGGACACAACGGGTTGCGCGACATCATCGACAAGTGCGGCGGCGAATCATTTCCCCGTGTGCGCATCGGCGTGGGCGACAAGCCGAACCCGAACATGGATCTCGCCGACTGGGTGCTGTCCGCGTTTCGCGGGAACGACCTCGACGAGATTCTGCGTGTCGCCGAGCGCGCCGCCGACTGCGTGGAAGCCGTTCTGCGCGACGGGGTGGATGCCGCGATGGGGCAGTATAATTGACCGATTAAAGGGGGTTTCACCGTGCTGAATCTCACATTTTCCGTCGCCGACCTGCCGTTCTCGCGTCGGCTGTCGTACATCTCCGTGACCGCCGACGGCGACTGTCTGCGCATCCACAAACAGATGCGCACGTACGCGGACGGAGCCGACAAGACGCACGATTTCCGCCTGACGCCGACGGTTGACGGCAATCCCGCGCCGTTCGGTGTCACCGCGATTGCGGGGTTGCTGACCGTTGCGGCGGGTGCGGGCAAACTCGAATTTACGTTCGACGGCGCGGATATCCTGCGCGTGCGCGGACACGGTTGCGCGTTCGAGCATGAGGACACCGACCTGTTCACCGTGCGCCAAATCGCGGACGGCGAGTGGGCGATTTGGGAATCGAGCGAACCCGAGCCGCGCGAATTTCGCCCGTTCGACGAGTGCGTCGCGGAGACGCAACGCGATTTCGCGGAGTGGTACGCGCTGTACGCCGACGTGGAACCGCAATATCTTGACATGAAAAAGCGTTGCGTATACATGATATGGATATGTGAGATCGGCGCGCGCGGCAAACTGACGGAACCCGCGATACTGTACACGAAACCGACGGAGCAGGCGTGTTTCTCGTGGCATCAGGTGTACCACGCGATGGCGATGCGCGACCCCGCCGCCGCGTCGCGCACGCTGATGAACCTGTTCGGCTGTCAGGACGCGTTCGGCGAACTGCCCGACCTCGCCGACGACCGCTACATCAACATCACCGCGACGAAGCCGCCGTTCCACGGATTCGGACTTGTGTACCTTTTAGAACGTCTCGATTTTACGCGCGCACAGCTCGAACACATGTACGGCGGACTGTCGAAATTATACACATTCTGGACGACGCTGCGCGACACGGACAACGACGGCGTGCCGCAGTACAACCACGGTTGCGAGTCGGGCAACGACTTCTCCGCCGCGTTCAAACAGGGCGTTCCCGTCGAGACACCCGACATCATCGCCTACGTCGCCCTGCTCGCCGAGGGTCTCGGCAAAATCGCGTCGCGCCTTGGTAACGCTGAGGAATCGCGCGATTGGCAGTCGAAGTCCGACCGCCTGATACTCGCGCTCACGACGGAGTTTTGGACGGGCGAGCGGTTCATCGCGCGCCTGTCGGGTTCGCACGAGCCTGTCGTGTACGACGAGCTCGAAGCGTACATGCCGCTGATGCTCGGTTCGCGTCTGCCCGCCGCGATTGTCGACCGTCTCGCGCGCGATCTGAGCGACCCCACGCTGTACTACACGACGCACGGTCTGCGCGCGGAGCCGAAAAATGCCGCGCCCGCGTGGATTTTCGGGTTCGGACAGGTCAAAATTCTGCCCGGTCTGTACGACGCAGGACAGCGCGAACTCGCTGTGCGTCTCCTGCGCGGTTTCGTCGATTACGGCGACACGCACACGCCCGCATTCCTGTTCGTCGAACCGTCCGCCGACGGCGTGGAGGTCGGCGGTATCGCGGGGTTCACGGAACTATCCGCGCTGTCCGCCGCAATGTGGCTCGACTGCGCGGCGTATCTGAATGAGGTTGGGGATTTGGTGTAAGGCGCGTTTTGCGCGTGTCGTAACGGATCACGCATATACTTTTCGCAAACCTATAACCATCGTCATTGCGAGCCGCGCGAAGCAATCCAGAACCCCGTTCTAACGTCCAACTCTGCGTATTACGGGGCAGGACGTGGGCTGCGGGGTTCTGGATTGCTTCGTGCGCTCGCAATGACGGGGGTTAGAATGTGCGAGAAAAGCAATTTGGTATCCGCACCCCACAAAAATCGTTGACAACCTACCCCTCGTTGGCGTATAATATACGTTAACTCTTGAAAGGAGCAACACACAATGAGCAAACCCACGTTCTACATCACGACCCCGATCTACTACCCGTCCGACAAGCTGCACATCGGCAACACGTACAGCACCGTCGCGGCGGACGTCGCGGCGCGGTACAAGCGAATGCGTGGATTTGACGTGATGTTCCTGACAGGCACCGACGAACACGGCATGAAAATTGAGGGTAAAGCAAAGGAAGCGGGTGTCACCCCGAAAGCGTTCGTCGACAATATCGTGACCGCGCCCGGCGGTATCATCGACCTGTGGAAACTCATGAACATCTCGTACGACCGCTTTATCCGCACGACGGACGACTACCACGAGGCCGCGATAACGCGTGTTTTCAAGGCGTTGTACGAGCGCGGCGCGATATACAAGGGCGCGTACAAGGGACATTACTGCACGCCGTGCGAGAGTTTTTGGACAGAGACGCAGCTCGTTGACGGCAAGTGTCCCGACTGCGGGCGCGAGGTGAAATACGCGGAGGAGGAGGCTTACTTTTTCAAGCTCTCCGAGTACACCGACCGCATTTTGAAGCTCTATGAGGAGCAACCGGGCTTCCTCGAACCCAAATCGCGCGTGAACGAGATGGTGAACAACTTCCTGAAGCCCGGACTGGACGATCTGTGCGTGTCGCGCACGACGTTCACGTGGGGCGTCCCCGTCGATTTCGACCCGGGACACGTCGTGTACGTGTGGGTGGACGCGCTGTTCAACTACATGACCGCGCTCGGCTTCGAGAACGACCGTTATGACGACATGCGTTTTTGGCCGTGCGACGTGCATTTTGTCGGCAAGGACATCGTGCGGTTCCACGCTATTATATGGCCTGCGATGCTCATGGCACTCGACCTGCCTCTGCCGAAAAAGGTGTTCGGACACGGTTGGCTGCTCATCGGCGGCGGAAAGATGTCAAAATCGAAAGGCAACGTCGTTGACCCCGTCCTGCTCGCGCCGCAATTCGGCGTGGACGCGTTGCGGTACTACCTGCTGCGCGAGTTCCCGTTCGGACAGGACGGCGATTTTACGAACGACCTGCTCACCGCGCGCATCAACTCCGATCTCGCGAACGACTTCGGCAACTTGGTGTCGCGCACCGTCGCGATGGTCGACAAGTACTTCGGCGGCACGATACCCGACGCGCGCGTATCGGGCGAGTTCGATGCGGAGATTCTCGCGCTGATCGGAGAGACCGTGCCCGCGTACGCCGCGCACATGGACGCGTTCGCGTTCCAGAACGCGCTGCAAGCCGTGATGAAGCTGTCGTCCCGCGCCAACAAGTACATCGACGAGACGGCACCGTGGACGCTCGCGAAAGACGAAGGCAAGCGCGCGCGTCTCGCTGCTGTTCTCGCGAATCTGTTGGAGACGATCCGCGTGTGCGCCGTGCTGTTCACGCCGTTCATGCCCGACACCGCCGTGAAAATCTTCGCGCAGATCGGCGCGGGAGACCGCACAACGTGGGACTCCGTCGCGTCCGCCGACGCGTCCGCACCGTGGACGGTGCAAAAAGGCGACACGCTGTTTCCGAGAATCGTGGACGAGAAGTAGGGAATGTGTTGATATTAAAAGCGCGCCGAGACATCTGTCTCGGCGCGTCTCTCTATTTGTCCTCGTCCTCGGATTCGCGGATCAGCGACTCAACGAGTTTGATGAAGTCCGAGGTGCCGACCGTTTTCTGCTCCGATTCGGGTTCCGCTTCGACTGTCGGCTCGGTATCGACGGCGGGTTCTGGCTCTGCGACAGGTTCCGCCACGGTTGTCGGCTCGGGTTCGGCGACAATCTCCGATTCGGACTCTGTGATCGGTTCCTCCTCGGGCAAAATCTCGGGTTCAGGCTCGATTATCAGCACCGATACAGGTTCAGGCGCAGGTTCGGGCAGGATTTCCGCCACAATCTCAGGTGCCGCGACCACGGGTGCGGGTACGGGGCGCGCGAACGCGAACGCGATATCGGGGTCGACCTCCGCGCGTTCGACACGTTCGACGTACTCGACCGCGACCTCAAATTCGGCGACCTCGATATTCTCGATATTCTCGATATCCTCGGCGAGCGTCTCGACTTCGATTGTGTCGAGCGTGTGCTTGCGGCGCGGTTGACGCTCGGGCGGCGCGTTCAGCGACACGAGACGCTCATAATCCGCTTCGTCTCGCGTCTCGGGCGAGTCCACGCCGAGCAGTGCCGACTGCAACTTCGCGTACGCGCGCGCGAAAAATCCCGCGTTCTCGGGCAGCGGCGGCAGCCCCAACTCGGCGCGCGCGAGATTGCGCACGTCTCGTGAGTACCGCATCTCGGGCGACGTGACCATGACGGGTGTCTGCGCGCGCACGGAGCGCGTGACCTCCGCGTCCTCCGCGATGAACCCGAGCAACCGCACGTCGTCGCGGTGCAGATTCGTCTTTATGAGGTCGGTGAATCCATCGGTGATGCCGAGCGCGTCGTGGCGGTTCGTCACGCGGTTCACGACAAGGCTCAGCGGCAGATCGGGTATCCTGCGCGCCACGATTTTGACGAGCGTGTACGCGTCTGTGACCGACGTCGGTTCGGGCGTGGTGACGACGAGCAACTTGTCCGCACCCGCCGCGAGACGCAGAATACGGTCGCCCGCACCCGCTCCCGCGTCGAGCAGAATGTAGTCGAGCGGCATCGTCAGCGTGTCCAGAGCGCGCAGGATATCGGATATCTCCGATATCGAGATGTGCAGCAGCTCGTCGAGACCCGCGCCGCCCGAGATGAAGCGCACACCGTCGTATCCGATCTGCAAAATCTCGGATATTGTGCGCTCGCCCGACAGGAAATGCGCAAAGTTGTACTTCGTCTGAACGCCGAGCATCACGTCGATGCCGCCGAGACCGAAGTCGCAGTCGGCGATGAGTACGCGCTTGCCGTGCTGCGACAGCGCGATCGCGAGGTTGACGCAGAGACTCGATTTGCCCACGCCGCCCTTGCCGCTCGCGACGGCGACGACGATAGGGGCTGAGGTGTCGTTTGCCATATTATTCTCCATAATCGCACAGCATGTTGTTATTGATTACGGATAGTCTACCACAAATCGACAAAATGCGCAATAGCGAAATTTGAGGATGTCACGGCTACCGCATTTACTTTTTTCCGCGTTCTAACCCCCGTCATTGCGAGCCGCGCGAAGCAATCCAGTTCCCCGCAACCTCGTCCAACCTCGTGTTTTGCGAGGGTTTGGACGAAGAAACGGAGTTCTGGATTGCTTCGCGCGGCTCGCAATGACGAGTGGAAAAGTAAATGCGGTAGCCGTGGGTCTACCCGCCCTTTTCGTATCACTTAAACACAAGGGCGGGGTTAACCCCGCCCTTACCAACTGCTTATTCCTCGCTCGCGAGTGCTTTTGCTTCCTCTATGATCTTGTCCTGAACGATCGCGGGTGCTTCCTGATACCGCTCAAATTTCAGCGTGAAACTGCCGCGTCCCTGCGTTATTGAGCGCAGGTCAATGGCGTAACTCGACATCTCCCCCATCGGCACCTCGGCTTCGACAATCTGATTGCCGTCGCCCGATGCCGCCATGCCGAGCGGTGCGCCGCGGCGTTTCGACAGGTCGGACAGGATATCGCCGAGATACGTGTCTGGTATTGTCACCGTGAGCTTGCCGATAGGTTCGAGCAGCACAGGGCTTGCCTTGGGCAGACCCTCTTTGTACGCGATCTGCGCCGCTGTCTTGAACGCCATCTCCGACGAGTCGACGGGGTGATAACTGCCGTCGTACAGCGTCGCTTTCAGGAACACGACGGGATATCCCGCGAGAACGCCCTTGGAGATGCTGTCACGCAAGCCTTTTTCGACTGCGGGGAAGAAGTTTTTCGGTACCGCGCCGCCGAACACGGCCTCCGCAAACGTCAACTCCTCCGTCTCGCCCGGCTCGAAGCGGATTTTTACGTCGCCGAACTGTCCGTGACCGCCCGACTGCTTCTTGTGCCGCCCCTGAACCTCTACCATCTTGCGAATCTTCTCGCGATACGGCACGCGCGCGGGTGACAACGTGACCTCCACGCCGAACTTGTCTTTCAGCTTCGCGCACAGCACGTCGAGCTGGATATCGCCCGCGCCTGACACGACCATCTGCTTCGTCTCCGCGTTGTTCACGACGGTGAACGTCGGATCCTCGTCCGCGAGACGCGTGAGACCCGCCGCGATCTTGTCCTCCTGCCCCTTGGTTTTCGGGGCAATCGCCATAGAGTAGCACGGCTCCGCGAACTCGATACCCGCGAGCGTCACGTCGAACTTCGCGACGCGCAGTGTGTCGCCCGTCTTGGTGTCGGTCAGCTTCGACGCGGCACCGAGATCACCCGCGACAAGCTCCTTGACCTCGACCGACTTGCGTCCCTGAATCTTGTAAATGTGTCCGAGCCGCTCGGTCGTCCCCGTGCGTGAGTTCGTCACGACAGACTCCGAGGTCAGTTTGCCTGACGCGACGCGGAACAGGCTGTACTTGCCGTACTGGTCGGACAGCGTCTTGTAGACGATGACCGAGGTCTGCGGCTCTGTTATCGCAATCTCCTTGCCCTCGTCCGTGAGGTTCGGCGCACCGTCGACGGGCGACGGCAGCAGCGACACGAGCGCGTCGAGCAACAGCAACGTGCCGAGACCCGATACGGGGCTGCCGCAGAACACGGGGAACAGCGTCTTATCGCGCACTCCGAGCCGCAATCCGCGCTGTTTTTCCTCGAGCGTGAACTCCTCGCCGCTGAAATACTTGTCCATCAGTTCCTCGTCCGTCTCCGCGACGGACTCGTTGACCGCTGTGTACAACTCTTCAAGCTCATCAGCCATCGAGTCGGGGATCGGGATAT